>DALTWN010000134.1 GCA_029987045.1 Methanocorpusculum sp. | reverse complement strand
ATCGGCCGTTCCCCGGGTGGTGAGAACCGTGATTTTTCCGGACGAATTCCTGCCGGTTCTTCCTTTTCGCTGGATACTGCGGACCTCGGAAGGTACTGCCTCGTAGAAGATGACCAGATCGGTCGACGGGATATCCAGTCCTTCTTCGCCGACCGAGGTCGCGACGAGGACCGGGTATTCGCCTTCCCTGAACTGGCGGATGGTTTCGATCTGCTGTTTCTGCGAAAGACCCTTTTCACTGTCGCGTGACGCCTGGCCGACGAACCGGCGTGCGGAAAATCCGGCGTCGTTGAGATAATCGACCAGCATCTGCACGCTGTCGCGGTACGTGACGAACACGATGATCTTCGCATCCGGCGTGTCCATCAGGGTCTGTCTGATTTCCTGTACGACCGCCTCTGCCTTCGGATGGATCTCCCGTGTCCAGGTTTCCGCCGTCTCGGCTATCTTGACGAACCGTTTGTCTTCGATGATGCGTTTCGATGCCTTGCTGCTGCCGGACCCGGTTCCTTCGCTGATCAGGCGCTGGATGTACACCTTGAGCGCCGTCGACCCCTGCGATTCCGCAAGCATGATTCCATGCCGGAGTTTCATGAGTTCGGCGTGGACGGATATCGCGAAATAGGCGGAACTGTCCTTTGCCTGCATGCGTGTCTGTATCTGCATACGGACCGCATTCAGGACCTTCATGGACAGCTTGGAACGGTCGGGAACCATGTAGTTCATGCCGCGGAGCTGATTGATCTTGTCGTCGATCATGCTGTTGAAACATTCGCGGGCTAGCCAGAGTTCGTCGGGCAGATCCAGTTTGATGTACTGGACCTCGCGTTCATGGACATAGGGTCTGACATCGGGATCGTCTTCGGTTCTGCTTTCGACCTGCTGGATCGAGAGATTGCCGCAGATTTCGGTGACATGCTCCTTCTGCGATCCCGGAGACGCCGTCATGCCGAGAACCAGCGGATTCGCCGCGGTTTCATTGTAGCGCTGGGCAATGAACACATAGGCATAGTTTCCGACCGCACGATGGCATTCGTCGACGATCAGGAGCGATACGTCCTTGAGGGTATAGCGGTCGGCGATCAGGTCGTTCTTCACGACTTCCGGCGTCGCCGCACAGAACCGTGCCTTCTTGAACAGATCGACCCGTTTGGCGGACGGCGTCTCGCCGGTGATCATCGTGACCTCGCCCGGTTCGAGCGTCAGATTCTGTGTAAAATAGCGGTAATGCTGTTCGACGAGCGGTTTGGTCGGAGCGAGAATGAGAACGCGTCCGAGATCAAGCCGCCGTGCAGCAAGAAGAAGAGCTACAGCGGTTTTTCCCATACCGGTCGGCAGCACCACCAGGGTGTTCGCCCCGGCGGCGCGGTCTGCGATCGCGGTCTGGTATACCCGTTCCTCGATGGTGTTTTCGGGAATGTTTCTGCAGCTGATGAAGGACATCTGACGGATGGATTATAAGTTCGCGAAGGATTCTTTGCCTGCCAGGAGTTTCGGCAGTATTGCAATGACTTCTTCCTTCGGCAGTCTGACCTGTTTCATGGAATCACGGTCACGGAGGGTGACGGTCGCATCGTCCTTGGTATCGTAGTCGACGGTGATACAGAACGGCGTTCCGATTTCATCCTGTCTGCGGTACCGTCTGCCGATGGCTCCTGCATCGTCGTATTCGGTCTGGATACCTTCGTCCTGCAGTGCGGTCACGATATCTTTTGCAATGGTATCGAGCTCGTCGCGTGCCATCAGCGGCAGAACCGCCGCCTGGACCGGAGCTACTGCCGGCTTGAACCGCATGACCGTACGCGGTTCGCCGTCGGCTTCGTCTTCATGGTAGGCGTGTTCAAGGACCATGTAGCAGATACGGTCGATACCGTACGACGGTTCGATGACATGCGGCATGACTTCTTCGCCGAACACATCGACCATTTCGTCCTTTACGGTGTACATGTCGGCAGAGACATGGACCGTTTCGCCGTCGATGGAAAGATCGACGCCGTCAGTTCCGGGTTCCGCCTGTGCGAGTGCTTCGGAGACTGCCTTCGCCTTTCCGCGGAATGCCGGACCGAGTTTGCCGAAGTTCGGAACGACTGCCTTGTGGTGGACTTTCCTGGGTTCGGCGTACTGGACGAACACGGTGTTCTTCTGGCCGGAGACACGGGAATGTGCCTTGAGATCGTAGTTGGTTCTGTCGGCGATACCGACGATTTCGACCCAGCCGAACCGTTCGGAATATGCTTCCGCATCCCAGCAGTCGGTCGCGTAATGTGCACGCTCGTCCGGCATGTGCTGGCGGAATCTGATCTTGTCCGGATTGAATCCGACGGTGGTCAGGATATCGTGGGTCATGGCGACATAGTAGGCGACATATTCATTGGCGATGATACCTTCATCGACTGCCTGGCGCATGGTTCTGACGATGGCAGGTTCGTCTTTCTCCTGCTGGGCGATACCGCACAGCGGCATGGAATAGTCGGCATACCGTGCGAACATCGGGTGGTCCTTCTCGTCCGGGTGGACGAAGATTTCGGCTTCGGCCTGGGTGAATTCACGCAGACGGATCATACCCTGACGCGGGGAGATTTCATTGCGGTAGGATTTGCCGATCTGGACTGCGCCGAACGGCAGGTGGTCGCGATAGAACCGGAGAAGACGCGGGAAATCGACGAACATTCCCTGTGCGGTTTCCGGACGGAGATATCCTTTTCTCTGTCCTCCCGGGCCGATGGATGTCGTGAACATCAGGTTGAAATCGAAGACATCGAGGTCGCCGAGGACCTTGCCGCAGGACGGGCATTCCTTGTCCTTGAGAGCTTCGCGGAGTTCTTCCTTGGACATGGTTCCTGCATGCGGGATACCGAATGCTTCGGCGACATGGTCCGCACGGAGATATTCATTGCAGTGCGGGCACTGGAACATTTTATCGGAGAATCCGCCGACGTGACCGGATGCCACATAGATCGGTTCGATACCGACCGTCGGACATTCGATTTCATAGTATCCTTCCTGGACGACATAGAATCTGCGCCAGATGTTCTCGATACGGCGTTTCAGCATTGCGCCGAGCGGACCGTAGTCGATGAATCCTGCAACGGATCCGTATATTTCTGAAGACGGCCAGACGAACCCTCTTCTGCGGGAAAGTTCGGTGACTTTATCAAACGTGTCTACTGTTGTTTCTGCCATATGTGTGTACATATTGGGCGGCGAAGGTAATTAAGGGCGCGTATCGTCTCTGATAGGGGACGTTCCGGGAGATCACGGCTGCCGTTTATCTATCCTTCTTCCGGATATCTCCGGATCGGAATTCAGGAAAGTGCAGGCAGATGTTCCCGTTGAGTGCGGTAAACGAAGTGCTTAATCTCAGAAACAGCCAATATATCCATAATCATGAAATATCTGTTAATTCTGGCTGACGGAGCGGCAGACGAACCGCTCGCGCAACTCGGCGGAAAGACGCCTCTTGAAGCGGCACAGAAACCGAACATGGACCGTATCGCACGTGAAGGACGCTGCGGTATGCTGCAGACGGTCGAACGCTCGATGACACCGGGGTCCGACGTCGCGAATATGTCGATCATGGGTTATGACCCGGCAAAATACTATACCGGCCGCGGTGCGCTGGAAGCCCTCAGCATGGGGGTTCCGTTCGGTCCGACCGATATGGCATACCGCTGCAACCTCGTCGCTATCGAAGACGGCAAGATGAAGGATTTCTCCGCCGGTCACATCACGAGCGAAGAAGGTGCCGCACTGATCAAGGCTCTGC
>DALTWN010000133.1 GCA_029987045.1 Methanocorpusculum sp. | reverse complement strand
TCCGAAACCGCAGTCATTCTTGCAGGCGGCAGAACTGGCGACGTCGGGCGTCACCCGTCCGTCGATCGTAGCATCCTCGATGCAAAGGAAGTCTGCGAAAAGACCGGTGCGGTTTTCGGAGAAATCCTCATCGAAGATGCAGTGAAATCCGGAGCAGGCATCATCATCGCTCCGGATGGTATTTCCGGAAATCTCATTTTCCGTACGCTTGCCCTTCTCGGAAACGGATACGGACACGGCGCTCCAATCATCAATCTCCCGGATATTTTTGTCGACAGTTCCCGGGCCTCTTCGGACTATTCCACGATTCTGACCTGCACTGCCCACCTTGTCTCCTTACGTCAGCAAAGGGATTAATTCTCGAAAAATCGGACAAATTACCTCATTTTGAGATATCTTTAAATTCTAAAAAGCCATACGTTTTGATGGTAATTACTATGGCAGACTTACCTAAAGCAGCAATCGTCAGAATTGCAAAAAAAGCCGGCGCAGACCGTGTTGGTGAGGATGCAGCTGATGTCATTGTTCTCAAGGCAGAAGCATATATTTCAAAACTTGCTGCTGATGCATATGAACTGGCAAAACACGCCGGCCGCAAGACTATCAAAGCGGAAGACGTGAATCTTGCGTTAAAAGAGTAAAACCTGCCATTGTCATACCGTTTTGGATTAATGAGAAACGACGTCGGAGCTCTCCTCCGACCGCTGTTTCGCTCTCCTGTTTTCCACCTATTTCGTATATATAGCGCCAAAACCTATTGTTAAATATGCAAAAAAAGTCTCTGCTTGTGCTGCTGGGTATACTGGTACTTTTCGCGGCAATCATCTCTGCTGGATGTACAAGCACTGATCCAGAACACCCGATTGTCGAAATTGTCGAAATCACCTCTGCCCAACAGATCAATTCGCTTGCTCTCGGACAGATCGACGGTATGATCAATTGGCAACCGAATGTTGCTGCCACTGAATTGGCAGGAATCGGAACGGTAATCAGTTATTCACAGGACCTCCCGCGTCCGGACAATAAAACATGGGAGGACCATACCTGCTGTGTCTTTGGATGCAATGAAGACGGTCTGGAAAATACCGATATGGCAACAGTACTTACCGGCCTGATGCTTCTTGGAAACGCCTATGTCAACGAATATCCGAACGAATCCGCAGAATCGGTATCGAACTGGATGTACGGCACGACCGACCCTACCTTCGGAACAGAAACGCTCGAAGGCATAGACATCATCACCAAATCGCTGCCGACCATCAACTTCAAGACGGACATTACCGAAAAATGGCTGGACAGCAACTATGAGTTTATTGAGATTCAGCGGGATCTCAATATCATCATGGACAACCTTGCATCCCTTCCGCGCAATGAAACGGAAGAACTCATCTATGATTTCGGACCGTACGCTGCAGCGAAGAAGATAATCGATGAAAACGGCAAATTCCCCGAACCGGTTTCCGAAACCATCAAGATCGGCTATCTCTTAAGCGACCACGATGCTCCGCTTTTTGTCCTTCTCAAGAACTGGGAATACTTCGCAAATAAGTACAACACATATCTGAAACCAACCAAGGAAAAAGATGGGGCGATTTCCAAAGCAGAACTCTATGTCAACGGCAAGAAAATCTGCGACGTGGAACTCATCCAGGGATCCGGCGGACAGAACCTGATGACAGTGATGCAAACGAATGAAATTCAGTATGCAATTGCCGGATCGTCACCGTACTTCACCTCGATCGACATCCAGCCGGATCTGAAGATTCTGTCGCCGATCATGACCGAAGGATCCGCTCTGATGGTCGATATCAATGCACCGGCAACAACATGGGACGAATTTGTTCAATGGGCACTCCAACGGAATGCAGAAGGAAATCCCCTGCTGATTGCAACGCCGCAGTTCAATTCTATCCAGGATGTTCAGCTGAGATATGCACTGGAGTCGGCGGGCATCACCTATCAGAAAAAAAGATAACAACTCCCCCCATCCTTTTTTCAGTTCAAAACTTTGATATTCATACAAAGAATACCATTTAACCATGAAATGGTACATGAAGCTCATTTTTCCGGTTGCCCTGGTGGCAATCTGGGAGATTGCTGCTTTAATCATCAATAATCCATTTGTCCTGCCAACAGTACAAGATGTGCTTGCTGCACTCCTGCACCCGTTGGAAAATGTCTTCGGCATGGGCAGCCTGATTTCCAATTCATTGGTGAGCGTCGTACGTGTCTGTCTGGGTTTCCTTATTGCCACAGCCATTGCGGTCCCGCTCGGTATCTTCCTTGGAAGTCACCCGTTCTGGGAAGAAATGAGTGACGGCCTGATCCAGATTTTCCGCCCGATTCCACCACTTGCCTGGGTTCCGCTTTCCCTTGCCTGGTTCGGTATCGGTATGTCCTCGATTGTATTCATCATCGTCATCGGCTGTTTCTTCCCGATTCTCGTAAGTACCATCGACGGTGTCAAACGGGTCAAGAAAAGCTGGCGCGAAACCGCAAAGATCTATCAGGCAAACAGCCGTCAGATCATGACAAAGATTCTTCTGCCGGCAGCATCTCCTGCCATCTTCAACGGTCTGCGTGTCGGATTCGGTATCGCATGGATGAGTGTGGTCGCAGCAGAAATGATGCCGGGATCATCACAAGGTATCGGCTATCTGATCATGCAGTGCTACAACTATGGACAGGTCAGCTATATTATCGCCGGCATGCTCTGTATCGGTATCATCGGTATTCTTGCCGATCAGATCTTCAAACGTATCCAGGAAAAGAAACTCGGCTGGGAGGTACATGACAAATGACGGAAGATTCTACTGTCGACTGGGGAAAGGTCTGGGTCAAAGCTGAACATGCGGGTAAAACCTTCTACAGCAGCAAGCGTGACAAGAAACGGGGCAAAGGAGATACCGTTGCCCTTGAAGATATCAATCTCGAAATCTACGACGGAGAATTCATCTGTCTGCTCGGACCATCCGGATGCGGAAAGACCACGCTTCTGCGTATGATCAGCGGACTTGATGTCCCGACGGAAGGAACCGTCATGATTGACGGGAAAATCGTCGACGGACCGTCGCCGAAAATGACCATGGTGTTCCAGGAATACTCACTCTTCCCCTGGAGAACTATTGAAGAGAACGTCGGATTTGGTCTGGAAATGATGGGCATGGACAAGGCACAGCGCAAGATTGAAGTGAAGAAACGCCTTGATCTGGTCGGTCTTACCGACTTCGCCGACAGCTACCCGTACGAACTCTCCGGCGGTATGCGTCAGCGTGCGGCGGTCGCGCGTGCCCTGGCATCCGATCCGGCGGTCATGCTCATGGATGAACCGTTCGGCGCACTCGATGCACAGACACGCAATAAGATGCAACACCAGCTGCTCGACATCTGGAAATCAACCAAGAAGACCATTCTCTTCGTGACCCACAGTGTCGATGAAGCAGTCTTCCTTTCGGACCGCGTTGTCGTTCTCTCTCCGCGCCCGGGAAAGATCTACAAGATCCATACCATTGACCTGCCACGGCCGCGCGACCGTACGTCTACCGAGTTTGCACAGCTCCGTAAGAATATCCTGGATGAAATCGAGATGTTGCAGGAACTCGCGTCTGCGAAGCAGGCTTCAACCGGGAAGAAATCCCCGTGAAATCAGGGAAACCATACATAACCTTTAATAAGATATTCATCCTACCTAATATGCACAAAATTGAGATGACATAGTGTATGTCATCCAATCAGAGAGCAAAGGAGTAATCTAACATGGTAAGAAAACCAGCACGAATGTATAACCATCTGGCAAA
>DALTWN010000132.1 GCA_029987045.1 Methanocorpusculum sp. | reverse complement strand
TCGTCGTAGATGTTGCCGGTCTCGGACGCGGACCGCAGGACGAGTCCGACGGTCTGCGCATACGTGGCAGACGCTGTCGGAAGCGTCGTGAAGATCTCGAAATGCAGCTGGGTATCTGCAGAAAGGGTTCCCCCGGTGACCGTGAGCCCGGTACCGACCGACGTGAACGGTTTGCCGGTCACATCGGTCCAGGTGATCGCCGCCGTTCCTGCATCGACGACCTTGAGCTTGTATGTCCCCGACTCGCTGACGACCTTTGCTATCTTTCCTTCATCTGCCGATACGTACCCGTTGACCGGCAGGGTGTTGTCTGTGAATGCGATGTATTTCTTTGTCATGTTTGTTCTCCGTTAATCTGTCCAGATGTACGTACCGTTCGCATCGTCGCCGATCTCGATGCTTCCTTCACGTACCGTGAGTTTCGATTCAAGCGCCTGATTCAGCAGGGTGTTGTCGGTCGGCTGACCGGTGATATCGGAAAAGGTCACGGATGCGGGCGATGCCGCCATCACCTTCAGCGTATGATCTGTCGGGTCGACTTTGGCAAGATACCCGTCTTCCGCTGCGGTGTACTGTTTCCCGATCTTGGCGTTGAGTGCTGCAGCGAGCGACGTGTTGTCGGTCGGCTGACCGGTGATATCGGCGAACGTCACCGATGCGGCACTTGCGGGCATCACTTTCAGTACATGGTCGTAGGAATCGACCTTTGCAATGAACCCGTCCTGCGTTGCGGTATACTGTCTGTCGAGCTTTCCATCGACTTCGGCGTATACGTCCCGGATATTGTCCTGGATAGCCTGCATATCGTCCTGCGAAACCGGTCTGGCGAATACGGCGCCGATCGGGAATGTGGCGGTGAGTGCTTCGACCGGCGTTCCCTGGACGATGGTCACGCCGTTCAGCGTGTTGCCGACGCGGGCGGTGTACCTGATCACCGCCAGGAACGTCCGGTCGGCAATCCATACCGATGCCGTGTTCTCGGTCACCGGCAGGAACGTTCCGTCCTTGACATGGATTACCGAATCGGTACCGGCATGGAACGGAGCGGTGAGCGACGTGGACGGAGTGCCGATGATGGTATCATACATGGTCTTCTGTGTCATGATAATGGGTAAAAAAGCGGCACTGGTCACTCCAGAACCGGTTTGAAATGAGATCCGAACAGGGTCCGGAACCCGGCGGTGTCGGGCGACTGTTGTTCGACCGGACCGGTCTGCTGCTGGATCCGGGGATGTACCTGTGGATATCTCATCAGAAACCGCTGCGCCGCTTTGGCGAGGGCGATTACCTCGGGGATTTCGTATGCCGACGAGAGGGTGAACGGATCGATACCGTAGACGAAACTCGCCGGTGTGATGAAATCGAGGTAATCGTCACTCAGTTTTTTTCCGGTCTGCGTCCGAACGCCTTGTTGATGATGATCGCGACGATCTGATCGAGCGTTCCGTAATCGGTATTCTCGACGATCCATGCGGCGTCCACCTCGTCGGTGAACAGCGCGATGAGGTCGGCAAGCTTGTCCGGCGTGTACTGGGTGTTCTTCTCGTCCTTTACCAGGAGATCCTTCATCCGGTATCCGATCGCGGCAGGAATGAAGGTCACATCAATCGTGACCTTCTTTTCAGAGGTACCGAACGTGATCAGGTCGACGCCGGTCTTCTCCTTCACGGTGAAATCGAACGCAGGCATGCGGGATTACACCCCCTGTTCGTCGTAGATGGAAAACAGGTCGTCGGTCGATGGACGGGTCGAATCCGGTTTTCCGATGATCGAGACCGGAGCGGTCATGAGATCCTTCTTCTTGTCGGATCCGAGCGTCAGTTCGAGCGACTGAATGGACGAGACCTTGTAGATCTCGATGACGAACTTCTTGCCGTCGGCGTTGGTGTTGACGAGCCAGACGTGCAGGTATTTCGGCATCTTGGTCGAGCCGTAGGTGAACTTCTTGGATGCCGCGGCGGTGTAGGTGTATCCGACCTGTACCGTCTGGCCGTCGGTGATGTCGCCGGTGGTGATACGGGAAATCGTGGTGTATCCGTCCGCGGTGAGGCCTACGGTGTAGTCGGTACCGGAGACGTAGGTCGTAGATCCGGTGGAATCCTTGACGGTGATCGAGGTGACGAGAGTCGGCGTTCCTGCGGTCTTGTTCTTCAGTGCTTCGGCGATGGTGCCGGTAAGGACATGGAGTTCGCCGGTGACGGTGGTCGCGGTGCCTGCAGCGGTCGTGGTGAGTGTACCCATCTGGCCGGTGAGCCTGTAGATCATCTCGAGATCGATGTTCTTCCATGCGGATGCGGCGATCTCGGCCTGCTGGTTGGTCATACCGAAATCGATATCTTCGGCGTTGTCGGTCTCGACCGTGGTGTTGTCACCGGTGACCTTGAACGATACGCCGTCGAGCATACCGATAGAGGCAGCGGTAGAGAATGTCGCGCCCGTGTCTTCGTAGAGTGCGACCTTGACATCTGCGCTGCCGATATGGAGCGAACGGTTGTTTACGTACTGGTTTGTCATGATTTGTTGTTCTGGTATACGACGCGGAACGTCATCGCGTAGGTGTGCGTGACCGGTGCAGTCTCTTCCGTTCGTACCGGCAGGGTACTGACGTGTGAAACGTCAGCAATACCGTTTCCGCCGTATCCGTCCAGGACATCGAGCACCGCATCTGCAAGGACGCCGGCGGCATGTTCTTCGTCTGCTATACAGGTGATCACGATCGTCGATTCGAACCAGCCTTCGTTCGTGTTTCCGACAAGATGCGTCTGGGTGACGCACACGGCAGGTGTCCTGATGATCTTCACTTTGTCGGCGATGATCACGTTGCCGCCGGCGATACCGGATCCGATCAGGACCTGACAGATCCTGCTCTGGATATCGATGTAGGTCATCTGCATTCGCTCCGGATGATCTCGTTCACCTGTCGCTTGACGGATGCGGCGGCCTCTTCCTTCTTCGCTTCGAACGCCGGACCGAGGAACGGACGCGGCGGGATGATACGGGTGGTGCCGTACCGGTCGGTGATCGCTGCGCCGAATTCATGGACCGGCGCGTAGACGAGATCGTTTCCGACCGATGCCGTGATTTCGGTACCGGTCCGGACGGTTTCGGTGGTGGTTGCCCGCGACAGGTTTCCGGTCTTCCGGTCAAGATGATCGGGATGGCCGAGATACACCAGCCGTTTCGCTTCTTCTTCGACGATCCGCATCGACTGCTGCATGATACCAGGAAGTTCCTGATCGATACGGGACCGGAGCCGTGCGGCCCAGCCGGGATTGGATTCGGTGATCATTCCGGTCAGATTCTCCCGCTCGTGATGAGTGCGACGATCAGAGCGACACCTGCCGAGACGATACCGGAGATGAGTGCGGTCAGTCTGTTGAATGCAGAGACCACGACCGTGTTCTTTCCCTTGCATTCCGCCTGGACGGTCTCGAGTCTGCGGACCCGGTCTTCGATCTCCTGGTTGCGTTCGTTGATTTCGCGGATCTCGGATTTGATGTCTGCGATATCGTTCATCACATGTTTCTGTCCTGCGTTTATTTCGCCGAGTTCCCGCAGGATCTGGGCGTTCAGTTCGTCGGTCATGGATTCTGGACTCCTATGACATCGCATTCGCAGTGCCGGACCGGCGACGTTTCGCCGCAGATCATCCGCGGCCGGGTCCGGAGCTCGTAGGTGCCTGCCCATCCGGGATACACGGTCGTGAACCGGACCGGAAGATCGGCGCCTGCAACGATATCGAGCAGTTCGGGTCCGGTGTAGATGGTTGCATCGATCTGTTCGAACGAAGTCCCTGCCACCGGACTCACCCGCGTCGTGTTGGGTGATGAGAACCGGCAGGGTATCGGGCCGTGAC
>DALTWN010000131.1 GCA_029987045.1 Methanocorpusculum sp. | reverse complement strand
TGCTTGCCGAGTTCTTCACCTGGCTCGGCACCGTAGTGACCGCACCGCTCGCGGATGCACCCGCATGGATCAGCTCGCTCATCGTCCAGGGTATCATCGGCGGTGTGGGTACGGTCGTCTCGTTCCTGCCGAACATCGTGCTGATGTTCCTCCTTCTGGCATTCCTGGAAAATTCCGGATACCTCGCACGGGTCGCCGTGATCATGGATTCGATCATGCGCAGAATCGGGTTGCACGGCAAATCGTTCATTCCGATGATCCTCGGATTCGGGTGCAGTGTACCGGCGGTCATGGCGACACGGACGCTCGACAGTATGCGGACGAAGAAACTCACGATGATCCTTACGCCGTTCATGTCCTGCAGTGCCCGTCTGCCGGTATATACCCTGTTCATCGGTATCTTCTTCACCGCGAACCAGGGACTGATGCTGTTCCTCATCTACATCATCGGCATCCTGATCGCACTGCTGGTCGGATTCCTGCTGAGAAAGACGCTGTTCAAGGGAGACGACGAAGCGTTCGTCATCGAGATGCCGGCATACCATGCGCCGAGAATCCGGGAATCCCTGTTCTCCATGTGGGACAGCGTAAAGGAGTTCCTGACCCATGCAGGCAGTATCATCTTCCCGGCGGTCCTGGTGGTCTGGCTTCTGGGCTCTCTTCCGTTCGGCGTCGAATACGCATCGATGGACTCGGTCCTCGGCGCAATCGGAACCACGATCGCTCCGTTCTTCGCACCGCTCGGATTCGGTATTCCGGAAATCGCCGTCTCGATCGTCATGGGACTGGTATCCAAGGAAGTCGTCATCGGTTCTCTCGGCTCGATCTACGGTGTAGGCGACGGCGGACTGAGCGCCGTGCTACCTTCCATCTTCACGCCGCTATCGGCATTCTCCTTCATGCTGTTCATCCTGCTCTACATCCCCTGTCTTGCCTCGCTTCTTACCATCCGGAGAGAAGCGCGGTCATGGACGTTCATGTTCGGCGTCGCGATCATGTATCTTGCCATCGCATGGATCGTGTCATTCATCGTGTTCCAGGGAGGTACGGTTCTTGGTTTCTGATACCGCCAGCCTGATTGCGTTCATCGTCGTCGCGGTGATCATCTGTATCGTGTTCGCGATTGTGGTCGTGCGTACGCTGAAAGGAAAAGGATGCAGCTGCGGAAAGAAATCATGTTCCTGCGCATGCTGTTCGGAACACTGCAGTTTCCGGGAAAAAAATCAGACTACTGTGAAAAAATAGAGGGAATAGGGACGGTCACTCGTCCCTGCCTACATCCAGCAGGTCTTCGGCGACGATACCCGGCGTCGTCATGCTCATCGGATCGAGGATCTTCTGCAGATTCTCCGCAGAAACCAGTTTCTTTTCAAGGATGAGATCCTTCAGGGACGCCCCTGACTTTATCGCCTCTTTTGCGACCTCTGCCGCCGCCGTGTAGCCGACATGCGGACAGAGTGCCGTTACGATACCGACGGACGATTCTACCATGTTCCTGCAGTGTTCTTCGTTCGCCTTGATGCCGCGGACACAGTTCTTCGTGAACGTCCATGCGGCATGGTCGAGAGACGAGATCATGCTGAACAGCGAATGGAAGATGATCGGTTCGAACGCGTTCAGTTCGAACTGTCCCGCTTCTGCCGCGAGGGTCACCGTGACATCACTGCCGATGATACTGAAACAGACCTGGTTCATGACTTCCGGAATGACCGGATTGACTTTGCCTGGCATGATCGATGATCCGTTCTGCATCGGGGGAAGCATGATCTCCTGCAATCCGCACCGCGGACCGGACGACATCAGACGCAGATCGTTCGCAATCTTCGAAAGCGCTACGGCGATCGATTTGAACGTGGAGGAAAGACCGGCGACCGAATCGAGGTTCTGGGTACCGTCGATCATGTCCTTCGCCTGATAGAGCGGAAGGCCCGAAACCTGGGCGAGTTCCGGCACGACCGTATTGAAATAGGTGATATCGGCATTCAGACCGGTACCGATTGCCGTACCGCCGAGATTGACTTCGCACATCTCGTGCATGACCTTGCTGATACGGTCGATTCCCCGGCGGACCGCCGCACCGTAGGAACTGAATTCCTGACCCAGACGGATCGGTACCGCATCCTGCAGCTGGGTACGCCCCATCTTGATGATCCCGTCGAACTCCTTCGCTTTCTGCATGAACGCGGAATAGAGAAGTTCCAGACTGTGTTTGCAGTCTTTCCAGAGCTTGAGGATCGTCATGCGTCCTGCCGTCGGAATGACATCGTTGGTGGACTGGCCGTAGTTCACGTCGTCGTTCGGATGGACGATAGAATAATCGCCTTTCTTTCCGCCGAGGATTTCTATTGCACGGTTCGCGATGACTTCGTTCGCGTTCATGTTCATGGACGTTCCCGCACTTCCCTGGACCGGATCGACGATGAACTGGTCGTGGAGTTTTCCGGCAATGATCTCATCGCATGCCAGGATGATAGCATCTGCCTTTTTCTGGTCGATGCAGTGGACCCGTGCATTGACGATGGCCGCCGCTTTCTTGATCTCCGCGAAGGAGACGATGAATACGGGGTTCATCTGGTATCCGGTGATCGGGAAATTCTCCCGGCCACGCAGAGACTGGACACCATAATATGCATCAATCGGAATCTTCTTCGATCCGATCGAATCCTCTTCGATTCTGTATTCTATTTCTTCCATGATGACTCCAGCGGTATCTGTATATCTACTCTATTCAACGTATGATAAGAAAAATACGACGCTGTTTACACTGTGTTGATGGTAGATGATTGGAATGGTGAAAAAATCAGGCGTCCTGTTCCGGCATATGTTTTGCCGTGTCTATTTTGGAATGTTTTCTCTGCGCGTATCTGCGCAGGAAGGTCCGGTAGGAACATCCGAGACGTTCGCCGGCAGTTTCCGGAGAAATTTCATTGTTCGCATATGCTCGGCACAGTTCCTCGAACAGATCCGTATCCAGATCCAGACACCGTCTGCCGAACTGTTTTCCTTCGGCCCTGGCACGGGAAATGCCTTCCGCCTGGACGGCTTTCCGGCTCAGCTCTTTCGAGGAGGCGATATCCTTCAGCAGAATGGAAATCAGCGAAGACGCCAACGCTGCGACACGGTCGTTCTCATCCGCATACCTGTCCGCCGGAGGAAGCGTGATGGCAATCCGTTCTTTTTGCACTGACGGAGTATCTGCGGAGTTCTGCGTCTTTGTTCCCGAATCCCGGTTCTGCGGGATGCTGATGAGCAGTTCTGCGGTTCCGTCGTAGAGTTTCGTGATGAGCGGTTCGATTGCCGCAGCTGACACGGATGATTTCGCAGGGGTGCGGGATACGGTTTTCCGCTTTGGAATCACGGTTTCTGCGGGCATTCTTTGTTTCTCGGTATATTGACGGATAAGCGAACCCCGGACGCATCCGGCAGGTTCTCTGCTTTTCGCTGCCTTTCTGTGAAAAAGAAGTTAAGAGGGTATCTTACTCCTTTCTCAGTCTGTAGACGACGGTTGCTGCTACGGCAAGACCTGCGATAAGTCCAAGAATCGGTGCCGGTGAACTCTGGGTCGGTCTGGTGGTCGGTTTCGTCGTCGGAACTGCCGGACTGTCGTCGAATCTCTTGATCAGGACACCGAACGGTGATGTTCCATCCGTTGCTGCCGTGTAGTAGTAGTTCACGGCATCTTCCGTGATCTGCAACGTGTCGAGCGGTACCCAAATATCGTAGGTCACCATGTTGTGGTAGATGGTGACATCATCTGTCGTAAGACCGGATGCAGCGACATCAGCCTTCGGAACCGTGACAGTTACCTGCGTGAGTTTCACGTTCGGATCGGTCGAGGTGATATCGTAGACTTTGCTGAAGGTAACGT
>DALTWN010000130.1 GCA_029987045.1 Methanocorpusculum sp. | reverse complement strand
CGTTCTCTTTCTCTTTGGACATCTGTTCGGTCTGCTGCTTCTCTTCGAGCTGCTCGATCTGGCGCTGGATTTCCCGTGCTGAGGGTTTCTTCTCGTGGGATGCTACTGCGGCCGGGGCAGGTGCTGCTCCGCCCTGTTCGCCACGGATTGCGTCGATTTCCGCGAAGAGTGCATTTGCCTTGTCGTTTAACTCGTTTCTCTTCTCTTTCAGCGACTGAACATCATGGTTCGACTGGTCACGGAGGTCCTTGTTCTTCTGGGCCTCTTCAACGTACTGGCGGGTTGCAGTGTTCAGTTCATTTCTTTCCTTCGCGTACTGGCTCGCCTGTGCATTGAGACTGTTGCGTTTTGCTTTGTGTTCTTCAGACTCTGCAAGAAGTGCTTTTTTCTTATCGACAAGTTCTTCGGTCAACGTTCTTACCTTTCCTGTTAGCCGCCTGACGGGGAAAAAAATGCAGTATCTCGTGCATACGTAAGTTGAATTCAATAAGACTGTAAAAACAAGCTCAGATTTTCAATTTATGTATTCTTACTCCATACCGGTTACCATCTTTTTCGGGGTTTCCCGTCAGATGTACGACTATCCATTATTAGGTGGCTTTCAGATTACTTAAAGATATTGCAAAACAACGGGAAAAAACAGGAATACTCATCCCCATCCCTCCGAAAAAATAGGATTGGGGTGTGTTGTGGATCGAGCCGGATGATATATGGTAGGTTGCTGTCTGAGAGTATGTCGGCTCGATTCCAAGTGTATGAATCTATGTACTCTGTATGTCTTTGAGAGTTTGGGTTGGTGTGTAACGTGTATGAGGCAGGACCGCTTCAGATAATCCAGTCGAATCCGTTTCCGCCGGAGGTCTTGACGTCGCTCATGTGAGTCGACGGCGCGGAAGACTGCGGGTGGTACGGTTCCTGGAAGGATGAGATACGCGGGGTTTCCTGGGCTGCAGAGCGGCCGCCGACCATGCGCGGCTCGGAGCTGCCAATCATCATCTGCTGGGCGTTGATACCGGTCATGATGGCGAGAACGGAGACTTTTCCTTCGAAGTCCTTTCTGACACGTGCTCCCCAGATGACATCTGCGTGCGGGTCGAGTTCGTAGGTCAGTTCCTGTGCAATCTCTTCTGCATCGTGGAGGGTAAGATCGTTGCCGCCGGTGATGTGGATCAGGCCGCCGGTTGCGCCTCTGAAGTCGATGTCGAGGAGCGGGTGGGACAGACAGTCGCGGACGACGGATTCTGCCTTGTTCTGCTGCTTGGATTCACCGACGAGCATGACTGCGAGACCGCCCTTGCTCATGATTGCACGGACATCCGCGTAGTCGATGTTGATCAGGGACGGTTCGGTGATGGTCTCGGAGATACCCTTGACGGTCTCTGCGATGATCTGGTCCATGACGGAGAATGCCTGTCCGAGCGGAAGGTTCGGGACGAAGTTCTTCAGTCTGTTGTTGTCGAGAACGATAACGGAATCTGCTGCTGCACGGATTGCTTCAAGACCTTCTTCTGCCTTGAGCATTCTCGCACGCTCTACCTGGAACGGATAGGAGACCATTGCGACGACGATTGCGCCGTGTTCCTTTGCGATCTGTGCGACGACCGGTGCGGATCCGGTACCGGTTCCGCCACCCATACCTGCGGTGACGAAGACGAGGTCTGCATCCTTCAGGAGTTCTTCAAGGGTCGGGCGGGCCATTTCTGCTGCACGGCGTCCTACATCCGGGAAACCTCCTGCACCGAGTCCGCGGGTAAGGGACTTGCCGATCAGGACACGCTTGTCTGCCTGGATCATGTCGAGGTGCTGCTTATCGGTGTTGATGGCGATGGTCTCTGCACCGGCGACCTTCATGTTGTGAAGGCGGTTGATCGTGTTGTTTCCTGCTCCTCCGCATCCGATGATGAGAATTCTCGGCTGTCCGAGCATATCGTCATCGTCGACGATCGAAGAGGTCTGCATTCCTTTTTCTAGTTCTGCGTTTTTCAGTGCTTCGTTGATGATACTTTGCATTTTTTAAAACACCCCTGTGTTTTACAGACTAACGTCAAAGGTAGAGATTGAATCGGCGTCTCTCATCAGCCGGCCGGACTTCTGGTTGAGGAAGTCGCGCACCGCATACCGGACTGCTTCGGAAACTGTCGGGAATTCGCCCGTATCAACCAGTCTCTCAAGCAACGTAACCTGCTGAGGCGGTAAACGAATGGTAATTCGATCCATCTTTTAAATCTCCATTTCTGACATTTGTCAGTCTTTTGTCTGACTTTTGTCTGACATTCATCAGACATTTGACTGACATCCTGTTTTGGACATAACATAATTACACTCACCTGTATATAAAGGTATCTTCGGAGAGTGGGTTTTGCGGCCGGGAATTGCGCATAATTTCCGGAGAAATTGCGCAATACCGCGGGGTATATGTGCACGAACGGCCAACAGTATACCCACAGAATGCCCGCGAATTTCCCGAATAAAGTGTATCACGGCGGAAAAACAAGCCGCGCGCACACCCCCGATACCGATGCAGCCATGATCGACGTCAGTGCAAGCATCAATCCGTTCGCCCCCGCGGTAGACTGCACCTTTTCTCCGGAGGATATCGCAGAATATCCCGACGATTCCTATCTGGACCTGAAGACGGCCATCGGAAAGGTCTTCGGACGGCCGGTCGAGGAGATTTGTGTCGGCAACGGATCGGCGGAACTCATCCGTGTATACTGCCAGGTGACCGCGGGAAAGACCTGCAGGATCGATATGCCGACTTTCGGCGAATACGGGCTGTCGGCGGAACTTGCCGGAAAACGGGCGGTCGCCTATCCCGAACCGGCGGATATCCGGTTCATCTGCAATCCGAACAATCCGACGGGCACCATCATCGAACGCGACGAGATGCAGTATATTATAGATGATGCACAGCGGAACGGACAGCAGCTGTTCGTCGACGAGGCATTCATGGCCCTTGCGGAAACCGATGAATCTGTCGCGGATATCCGGACGGACAATCTCTTCGTCCTGCGGTCGCTGACGAAATCCTATGCCGTCCCCGGTCTCCGGTTCGGATTCGGATTCGGACCGGCAGACCTGATCGAAAGAATCGAGACCGCACGGACACCGTGGACCGTCAACGGGTTTGCGGAAAAATATGCGGTCGCGGCCCTGGAGAAGTATCCGCTGCTCCGGAAATCCGCGGAAAAAATCACCCGCGAACGCGAATGGCTGTTCGATGAACTGGAGAAACGCCGGCTACCCTATTTCGCGGCAAAAGCGAACTATGTCTGTTTCAATGTCGGACAACCGGCCGCGGACGTCGCGGAAAAGATGCGGCAGGAAGGATTCTATGTCCGTGACTGCACCTCGTTCGGACTGCCGGAGAACATCCGCGTGGCGATAGAGACGCATGATATCAACAGACGCGTGATGGAGGCACTCGATTCATGCTTGCACTGATCTTCGCAGGCGGCGACGGGTCGCGGCTCCGGCTCGGCGAAAAGGCGCTGGTCACCGTCGGCGGACGAGCGATGCTTTCGCGCGTGGCAGATGCATTCATCGCAGCCGGCATCTCCCCGCTTGTCGTGACCTCGCACAAGACACCCTATACCCGCAACTACTGCCGTGCACAGGGTCTCGAATTCATCGATACGGCAGGCATCGGCTATCTGGACGATCTGCACGAAGCGGTCGAACTCTGCGGAGATACCGGCCCGCTCTTCACCTCGGCCACGGATATCCCCTATCTTACGGCACCCACCATCACCACGGTCCGGGACGCCTATCTTGCATCGGAAAAAGAGGCATGTTCGACCTGGATTCCGCTCGAATGCTGCAGACGGTTCAATACGTCTCCCCGGTACTGCGAGACCATAAACGGCGTCGA
>DALTWN010000129.1 GCA_029987045.1 Methanocorpusculum sp. | reverse complement strand
GGTGAGTGCAGGACATAAGCTTGCACAGATACCGCATGCGTCACACTTCGCCTTGTCGATGGTCCATTCGGGCTTTGCCTTCAGGGCAAGCTGACGACCTGCGGTTCCGCCCATACCTTCGTAGACCGGCATGTCGCGGACGATTGCGTCACGCGGGCATGCGTCGCTGCAGGTGGTACAGCGGTTGCATTTATTCTCGTCGATATCGGCCTTGATATCGTACTCCGGGAATCCTTCCTCTTCGCGAATCGGGAGACTCGGCTGACCGTCAACCTTCACTTCAAGCGAGTTGAACGGGCACATGATGGTACAGACACCGCAGTACGAGCATTTTGCCGGGTCCACGGTGATCGGGGCCTCATTTACTGCACCGCGACGGGCTGCACCGACCATGCCGAGGGTAATTGCCTCTCTCGGGCATGCATCCGCACAGATACCGCATCCGGTACACTTCTTTGCGTTCAATACAAGGTTGGAGACCTTCTTCAGGAGCCTCTGCTCCATGATGATGCAGTCGCCTTCTACCTTGGTGGAGAACTTTGGAAACATTGTACTTAATGCCATGTGTTTCACACTCCTGTTTAATGCGCCTCTTCAGCAGCTTTCGTTGCTGCAGAGTCCTGCGATGATACAAGTCTGATAACGTTGTACGGGCATGCTTCGACGCAAACTCCGCATCCTGCACACAGTTCCTTGTTGATGTCGAGGGAGATTGCCTTTCCATCACGAACCTGGTAAATCTTCTCGCTAGTTGCGGGATCTACCGTGCAGAGTTCGAGTGCGTTGACAGGGCATGCGACGACACAGTTGTTACAACCTGTACATCGCTCCATGTTGATATGCATTGCAAATGCCATTGCTTATATGCACCAGCCTTCGATAACTTAAATCGACGCGTGTAATATTCGTTTCCTAACAATATATACGTTGTTGACTCGTATTTTGTGCATTTTCGGTGGGTTGCCAGACACGGAGCGGAACATGCACCCATGGAGTGGTGAAGATACCCATCAGTAGGCACGCCGCCGGGGATGGGTCGAACTCTGCCGGAATCCTGCGCTTGCGGGGGAAACACGAGGATTCCGGGCACATTTCCTCCCGCGTCGGCATCGATTTCCTGTGTGTTTTTGAGCATTACTGGTGGGTTTTTCTGCAGATTCGGACGGCGGAACCGGTGGATACTTATATGTGTGAACGGAATATCTGTTAACGAAAATTTCGGTGACTAAGATGATTACGCTGAAGCCTGAAGAGGTTACGAAGAAGTTCGGCCCGCTGTTCTGCAGACAGCTGCTGGTCATGGTCGACGAGACGAACGGTATCGCGGAACTGCATGAAGAATGCCGCGCCCGCGGACCGATCGAGTGGGACCACATGAACCGCCGGCGTGCGGGCGGCGCCCTGATCGCCGCGACGACCGTCGGAACCAAGATGACGATGACGGCGAAGCTCGGAAGCTATCCGATAAAGTTCGGCGCATCCGATACCGAACTCGGCGGACAGGCACTGGAAGCGGTCGAGGTCTGCGGCAACGAGGTCAGGACCTCGTGGGCGGGAGCGGCAGGCGCCGGCGTCGGCATCGCCGCATGTCTTGCCCAGGCCCCGGGCGTCATCCGGACCGAATACGCATCCGAAGACGACCTGAAGGTGGGCGGCGCACGGATCTGCAGAAGTACCATCGTTCTCCCGAAATACGAAAAAATCACCTTCGGCATCGACGACACCGATACGCCCGAGACCGGCGCCACCTGGGTCCTTGCCCTCAAATGCGGACAGGGATGTCCGGTCGAGGGAGCCATATTCCTGTCCATGCGGATTATCCAGCTCAATCCGCGTGCACCGAACAAGACCACGAACTGCACCGGGTCCGTCATCAGCTTCGCGATCCTTCCGGAAAAGAAGGCAGAACTCATCGCCTATGTCAAAAAATTCATCGAAGACAATTCGGCAAGCCATGAAACAGGCATCTGCTACGTCGAAGGCCTGAAGATGCCGGAATCCGTCTACAAGACGGAGATCAAGACCAAACTGCTGACCAAGGACTATGCGAACGAGACCGCGGAAAAACTCGGGGTCACGTTCATCGATACGGCCAACGACAAGGGCCGGGTCGGATCGCTCGGTGCGCTGCTCTGGGCGGACGACGGCGTCGAAGCCGCCGGACTCTACGGCGAACAGCCGTAATCAGTCTCTTTTTTCATCGTAGACGTCCTATACTCCTGTACTATGTGGGATTCACTCAAGGAACAGATCGCAGAAGTAGGCTCGGTCCAGCTCACCGGCGCCGATTCTGCCGGATATGTCAAGGACAATACGATAATCTTCGTCTACGAAGGACATAAGCTCCTGATTCCGGTCTCCGCCGATTCGCCGATCGTGGTCAGACATATCGGAAAAGGTACGGTAAAACTCTCCTTCAAATTCATCGAAGTGCTGGGCAAGATCGAGGCACAGTGACCATGGTGAAACTCGGATTCCATGTGTCGATAGCCGGGTCGTTCGCCCTCGGTGTCGGCCGCGCCCAGGCACTCGGCTGCGACACGTTCCAGATGTTCACCCGCAGCCCCCGTATCTGGGCGGCAAAACCGGTCTCGGAAGGAGATGCGATCGCATTCAAGAAAGCACTTGCCGATTCCGGCATCGGCCCGGTCGTCGACCATATGCCGTATCTGCCGAATCCTGCAGCGGAAAAACCCGATATCTATGCGAAATCCGTGGAGACACTGACCGACGAGCTCAACCGCTGCGCACAGCTCGGCATTCCCTATCTGGTGACGCACCTCGGTCATCACGGTCAGACGGACGGTCACAAGAAAGGACAGGAAAAGGTCATCGCGGCGATAACGCAGGCACTCGACGATTCCACCGGATCGACCATGCTCCTGCTCGAGAATACGGCAAACGAGAAGAACACCGTGGGCGGAACGTTCACCGACGTCGGTGCGATTGCGGACGGGATCGGCAGGAACGAAAGGATCGGGTTCTGCTTCGATACCTGCCATGCGGGAGCCGCCGGATACGATATCCCGGGTCACGGCGCCGAGACCGTATTCGGCTGGTTCGCGGACGAAGCCGGGTCGCTGGACCGGCTGAAAGTGATCCATCTCAATGATATGAAAGGCGGCATCGGCTCGCATCTGGACCGGCATGAACATCTCGGGCTCGGCATGATCGGCGAAGCGGGAATCCGGGATGTCCTGACGTTCCCGAAGGTGTCTCACTGTGCATTCATCATGGAAACCCCGTCGAACGAGACCCGCGGCGATGCAGAGAACATGGAAGTCGCACGCAGGCTCTCTTCCTGATTTCTGCAGGGGTGAATACGTATCTTTAAGAGGGATGAAGACCAATTTAATTAAGCACTTTTCCATGCGAAGGTAGCCAAGCCAGGTCAACGGCGCTAGCTTCAGGGGCTAGTCTAGTAGTAGTTCTGGGGTTCGAATCCCTTCCTTCGCACTTCTTCTGTTGTTTCTTGCATGTTTGTTGAAGATTCAATCTTACATCACTGAATATGGAAAGATGTGATTTATTGCATTTTTTCTCACGGTTGATGTAAAAAATCCGCTGTGGATTTTTACAGAAAAATTAGGTTATTACCTATCAGTCCAAACTTTTCCGCATCTTTAATGCTTCACGCATACATTCCTTTGCATCTTCGGTGTATGTCGGATTCTTCATGTATTCGATGAAGTCAATAGCATCTTGACCAGATAACGTAAGACCAATATCTATCCTATCTGCCATATTCAAGCACCTATTTTCTACAGTAGTGTTTTTTTATAAGTATATCTCTTTTTCCTGTTCGAGTCAATTGCATGTTTTGGCTCAAATTAAGATTGCAGAAATATGACACCTTCAACTACCCACTGCACGAAGCTGG
>DALTWN010000128.1 GCA_029987045.1 Methanocorpusculum sp. | reverse complement strand
CAGGGAGTGGTGCAAACGTGCGGCTACAATTGGTGCATTTTCAACGGCGTAATCATCTCTTCCATCCGCCTCTCTCAATTACCATAAATAATATATAATACACACCATTGTTTTTAAATATTATAATTAAAACATACAAAATAAAAAATAACATATATATAACATATGCATTATTTTAAATATAATAAATACAATAAGTGTAACTATGTCAAACTACACAGAAATGTGGGAAAAACTCGGCATGGATCTGAAGACTCATGACGCCCTCTGCCAGGTTCTTCCGACGGCATTCGGAGATGTTTATCTCTCGCAGAAAAACCGACCAGAAGCCATGGCATTCTGGGACTTTGTCGTCTCTGAAATCCATGGAATCAGACCATCTGAACTTATTGAAGCACAGAAAAATGGACAGAAAGTCTTTGGAACATTCTGTGTCTATGTTCCAGATGAAGTCATCATTGCCGCGAATGGTATTGTTACCGGCCTTTGCGGCGGATCTCAGTTCTGGGTTCCGGGCGGTGAAAAGGTTCTTCCGAAATCAACCTGTCCACTGATTAAAGCATCTGTGGGTGCCAGACTTGATCGTACCTGCCCTTTCTTCAGGATTGCCGACATGTATGTCGGAGAAACAACCTGTGATGGCAAGAAGAAAGCATGGGAAATTCTGGGCCAGGATGTTCCGATGCACATCATGGATATCCCGCAGATGAAACGCCCAGAAGACATTAAGAAATGGGCGGATGAGATTTCTGCATTCATCAAAGTCGTTGAAAAGGAAACCGGAAACAAAGTAACTCCTGAAAAACTCAACGAAGCCATCCACACCGTTAACGAAAAGAGAAAGGCACTTGCTCGTGTATTTGAAGCACGCAAATCCCCGGTAATGCCAATCAGCGGAAAAGATGCACTGCTCATGATGCAGATTGCATTCTTCGATGATCCGAAGCGGTGTGCAGAAATGACGAACAAACTGGCAGATGAACTTGAACAGCGTATCAAAGATGGTGTGTCTGCATTCCCCAAAGGAACCAAGAGAATTCTGCTTACCGGAACTCCCCTTGCGATCCCGAACTGGAAACTTCATCACATCATCGAGACAAGCGGTGCCGCAGTCGTCTGCGAAGAGATGTGTACGGGAACAAGATACTTCGAGCATCTTGTTGATGAGACACAGACATCTCTCGAAGGCCAGGTCAAAGCCCTTGCCGACCGTTATATGAAGAACAACTGTGCATGCTTTACCCCGAACAAAGGCAGAATCGATGATATCATCCGTTTAGCAAAAGAGTACGATGTCGATGGCGTAATCGATGTTAATCTGAAATTCTGCTGTCTCTATGACACGGAAGGATACACCGTTGAAAAAGCATTGAAAGAAGCAGGCATTCCAGTTCTCGGCATTGAAACAGATTATACCGATGCTGATGCTGAGCAACTGCGCACAAGAATCGAAGCATTTGTTGAGATGTTAAACTAAATGGAAGATACAGTAGATTTAAACTACTATATCCTCTTTGCAAACTATACACAGGGGATGGAACTCCGTGAGATACTCAAGGAAAATCATCTCCCTTCACAGATTTCTCCCACACCAAGATCGATACAGGGGCCTCTAACCTGCGGAATGTCACTTCTCATTACTGAAGAGAACATTCAGGCAGTTAGAGCCTGTATTGAGAAGAACAAAGCAGAATATTTTGACATTGTAGCAATACCCTGCCAGATTCAACCTGGAAGGAATAAATTCTGCTAAGGATGAAAATATGCAATATTCTATTGGAATTGATATCGGTTCTACGTCGACAAAAACAGTTGTTCTTGATGAACAGAAAGCGGTTATTGATGCATTCAGTATGCCAACTGGATGGAGCAGTGTTGATACTGCTGAAACGGTAAAGAAGAAACTGGAAGAAAAAGGGTTCTTTTCTTCAAAGCCGTTCATTGTTGCAACGGGCTACGGACGGATATCAGTACCATACGCCGACCAGAAACTGACGGAGATCACCTGTCATGCAAAAGGTGCAACGCATTTGTTTCATACAGGTACGCTTACACTCATTGATATCGGCGGACAGGATACCAAGATAATCAGTATCTCTGATGGACAGATTGTTGATTTCCTCATGAATGACAAATGTTCTGCCGGAACCGGCCGTTTTCTTGAAGTGATGGCGAACCGCCTTGGTCTGAGACCCGAAGAACTCTGCACCCTTGCCCGCAGCGGCGGAGGTATTTCAATCAGTTCTTTGTGTACGGTATTTGCCGAATCTGAAGTTATTTCTCTTGTTGGAAGGGGGGAAGATAAAGCAAATATTGCATTTGCAGTAGTCGATTCCATTGTAAAGAAAGTTGCATCACAGGCGAAACGTCTCGCTGACGGTAGCGAGATATTCTGTCTCACAGGAGGACTATCGAGAATCCCTGCTTTTGCAGAAGCATTGGGTATTGAATTACAGCAGACTATTCAAATAGATGAGCTGGGATTATATGCCGGTGCATTTGGTGCAGCCCTTCTTGCAGCTGAAAGGAGAAACGCATGATTTATCTTGACAATGCCGCAACGACGCTGAAAAAACCACAGGAAGTTATCGATGCAGTTGTTTTTGCTCTTGGTTCGATGGGAAATTCTTCCCGGGGAACTCATGCCGCCGGCATCTCTGCAACTGAAATAATCTACAGAGCAAGAAAAAAAATTGCCAAATTCTTTGGATGCAACCGTACGGACCATGTCATCTTTACTTCCAATGTCACTGAAGCACTCAATATTGCGATATTTGGTCTTTTTTCACCTAAGGACCATATTATCACAACAGATTTAGAACATAATTCTGTTTTGCGCCCGCTGTATCGCCTGACTGAAGAGTTTGGCATTCAAGTTGATTTTGTTCATGCGGATACGAATGGAGTTTTGGATTATGACGGATTCCAGTCATTGTTACAACCAGAGACAAAAGCAATCATCTGTTCCCATGCTTCAAATTTAACCGGAAATGTTACCGATATAAAACGCATTGGAGAGTTTGCAAAGAAACATCATCTTCTCTTTATTGTTGATGTGGCTCAGACTGCAGGAACGAGACCAATCAATATGGACGAGTATGGAATTGATGTGCTTTGCTTTACGGGACATAAAGGATTACTTGGACCTCAGGGGACGGGAGGAATGTGCATTCGTGAAGGTATAGAGATCAGACCATTCAAAGTTGGAGGAACTGGCGTGCAGAGTTACAATAAGCACCAGCCTGCTGAATATCCCACACGTCTCGAAGCCGGAACTTTGAATGGACATGGTATTGCCGGCCTCTCAGCAGCAATAGATTTTCTCAATCGGATTGGTGTAGAAACGGTACAAAAGAAAGAAACTGAACTGACCTATCGATTTTACAATGCATTAAAAGACTGTGAACACATCCAAATATATGGAGATTTTACTCATGAACATGCGGCAATTGTTTCGCTGAATGTTGATGGTTATTCCTCAAGTGAACTCTCCTTACTCTTATCCGAGACATATGGGATTGCAACACGGCCGGGGGCTCATTGTGCACCTCGTATGCATGAAGCTCTTGGAACAATGGATGTTGGTGCAGTACGTTTTAGTTTCTCATGGTTTACAACAGAAGAAGAAATCGATTATGCAGTTAATGCAGTTAAAGAACTGTGCGCAAAAATTCCCAGTCAGTAAATGCCATTGCCGACATAGGAATTTAGAGTAGATAACTACATCACATCATCTTTTTTACTATTTTGTCACATATCCTGAATATCCCCATACTGATTCTAACGGTAGTTACATTAACGAATCATTATGTGTTTACCCTCATTTTAATAAAAGTCAAACACCCTTCATTTTCCAGATTTGGATATTGACATACTATACACGAAG
>DALTWN010000127.1 GCA_029987045.1 Methanocorpusculum sp. | reverse complement strand
GAAAAAAAGTTATGATGCCTGCTGCTGCGCGACAATACGCTGTCTCTGCTGATGCAGGATCAGGAACGAGATGATGACCGCAAGCAGTGCGGACGCAAACGACAGAACGATCACGAGCACCGGAAGGGAAAGACCGGTACCGAGCACGATATACAGTGCGCCGCTGACCAGAAGCAGGATTGCAGGCAGGACATAGTTTACTTTCTGTATCAGGGCACAGATTCCCAAAATGATGAAGATGCCGCCGGATACGTAGTACAGCGAAGATCCCAGGAACGGTACGAGCAGACAGGATACGCCCATGAGCGAGAACAGGAGCGGAGCGAAGTGCCGGTCGCCGAATATGGCGATGATGATGCCGGCAACGACCAGATAGAATCCGCAGAGCATGAGAAGCGAGGCGATGGTCCCCATATCCGTCAGGGTCATGCCGAGGATCTCCTGGACACCGAGGATCGCGACCGGTATAGCGAAGAGGAAATAACCCAGGACCGCTCCGATCCTGGAAAACGAGATGGGTTCCTCACTGCGGAGAATCTGCGCAAGCGGTGCCTTGATCCGGGGGGCTACGAACATGATGCCGTAGAGCAGCGCAACGAAGCCGAAGACACAGTGCATGATGATCGTGACGACCAGCGACGAAAAGAATGCCGGACCGAGCGCCCCGATACCGTACGGCAGGAACACGCAGAAATAGCATTTTCCTTTCTTCGACCCGGTCGCCAGCAGAAGAAGGGCGAAGATGATGAAGAAGAACAGCAGTACTGCAGTGATATCAGAATTCAATACGCCGCCGGATATCGTATAATAGCCGAAGAGCATCGCGAACATCAGCATGACCAGGGCAGTCAGGTCACGCTTGTGCAGTATCAGAAGAATAATGCCGCAGATACCCACGAACGTTGCAAGGACACCGAGCAGCACATGATTGAACGGCGCATATCCGGTACAGGCGATGACGAACAGTCCGGCAATGAGTGCCAGCAGGAAATACGCTATTGCGGACACCTGGTTTCTTAGTTGGTCTTTTCCGGTCTCATCCATAATACTAATAAGATAATCCTCTGGGAGATATAAAACCATTTCACCTGCAAATCTCGCGGATAATGTCAATATTCTTAAGGTAAAAAATCAAATTTATCTAAAAATGACGACCACACGTGCAAAACATATCAATATCCCGATGATCCTGATTGCGGGAGCCCTGGCGATGTTCATGGGTTCGCTCGACGGAACGATCGTCAATATCGCTCTGCCGACCATCGCCGAAGCGTTCGATCTGACAACCACTGCCGCGTCATGGGTCTGCACCATCTATCTGCTGGTTGCCGCAGGATCCCTGCTGATCGTGGGAAAGATCGCAGACACCGTCGGCTACAAGAAACTGTTCATTCTCGGATTCATCATATTCACGCTCGGTTCCTTCTGCTGCGGAGCACTGCCGGAACTCTTCGATTCCTATCCCGTCCTGCTGATATGCCGTGTCTTCCAGGCACTTGGTGCCGTCATCATGCTGGTGATCTCCCCGGCACTCGTCACCTCTTACCTCCCTCCGGAACGCCAGGGAAAAGGCATGTCGCTCGTCATGCTGTTCGCATCCCTCGGTATCGCCCTCGGCCCGACCCTGGGAGGACTCATCACGGAATATCTGTCCTGGCACTGGGTGTTCTTCATCAATGTCCCGATCGGTATCGCCGCCGTCATCATCGGCTGCATATTCCTGCCGAAAGACCACGTATCGACCGCGACCATGAAAGGATTCGACGGGGTCGGCGCTGCGCTCATCTTCATCGGTATCGCCGCTCTGCTGTTCCTGATCTCCGAAGGAACCGTGCTCGGCTGGGGATCGCTGCCGATCATCGTCTCCCTCATCATTGCGGTACTCGGTCTTGGCGGATTCATTCTCCGTGAACGCAAGGCGAAGATGCCGATCCTCGACCTGAAACTCTTCAGGGACAGGTCGTTCTCCCTCGGAAATATCATCTATGCACTGTCGTTCCTCATCTTCTCAGGAGCATTCTTCCTGCTGCCGTTCTATCTGCAGGATGTCATGATGTTCGATTCCGCCCATGCCGGATACATCATATCCACGCTTTCCTTCGGCCTGATGATTGCAGGAATCGTCACCGGAGCCATCTATGCCAAGATCGCCGGCAAACGGAAATATCTCCTGGCAATCTCCCTGCTGTTCATCGCGGCCGGATTCTTCCTCCTCTCCCACCTCAATCCGTTCAGCAGCATCGGTCTCGTCATCGCCGGACTGTCCTGTATCGGCCTCGGTCTCGGCGCAGTCACGACCGCACTGTCGACCATGCTTCTGGGAAGTGCACCGAAGGAGAAACAGGGTATGGTGTCCAGCCTCGTCACGCTCGAACGCATGGCGCCGATGACCATCGGTATCGCTGTCTTCAACCTGCTGATGATTGCCGGATGCAAGTACATCGCAAACCACATGACAACCGCCGAAACGCCGATCGCCGGCATGATGCCCGAAATCCTGTCCAAAGGATTCGATTTCTGTTTCATCGTCGGCATGATCCTTGCCCTCGTCATCTTCGTCCTGACCTTCTTCATCCGCGAAAAGGAATCAGCCTGAAACAAACAGAATCAAAAAAAAAGACGCGGAGATCCCCGCACCTGCATGGTGCGGCATCATCCGCGGTCACTGCATCTCTTTTTGTGCGTCCGCCTTGTATCTGCGGGCACGTTCGACAAGATCCGCACGGCTCTGACCGGCATTGGACAGACATGCATCGAACGCTTCGACGGCATCCTTATAATGGCCGAGCTGCAGGAGTTCGTATCCCTTGTTGAAGAGCGCATCGGCATCGTTCGGCCGGGCGATCAGGACACGGCGGAAACAGTCGTATGCCTTCTTGTGGTCACCGAGAATGCTCAAGGACAGACCCTTGTTGTTCATGGCGCCGGTCATCGACCGTTCATATTTGAGGGCACGGTCGAAACAGTCGACCGCCGCCTTGTGTTCGCCGAGTTTCGCATGGCAGTTTCCGCAGTTGAACTGGGCTACCGGATTGCCGGGCGCGATTTCGATCGCCAGATGATAGAAATGCGATGCGTCGCGGTATTTGCCGGCGGCATACAGGAACTCGGCACGATGGAACCAGTGTTCCGGCGCCCGCGGTTCCTGTTCGCAGACCTGTTTCATGATCCGCTCCGCTTCACGGAACTCCTTCTTTTCCGCAAGGATGCGTGCATGGCTCGTCCGGTAGACGACGTCTTCGGGAACCATCTCGATGGCTTTCAGGAAATAGGCGTCCGCTTCATCCAGTCTGCCGAACGAGGCGAGAGCATCACCCTTGTTGTGGTAATAGACGGCGGTGTTCGGACGCAGCGATATCGCATGGTCATAGGCGGCAATCGATTCGTCTTCCCGTTTCAGGATGGCAAGAACCCTGCCCTTCTCGTGCCAGGCAAGCGGATTCTCCGGATTCGCCTTGACTGCCTGGTCGAAACAGTACAATGCGTTGTCGTAGAGCTTGCGGTCGAGGAACCCGTTCGCTTCCGCCATCCACCGTGCCGAATCGACCGACGATGCCTGACCAGCCGTATCGGGTCCGGTCTTCTGTTTTCTGCTGAATAATCCCATGATCAGTGCTGCCTCAGTTTCTGTTCGACTTTTTCATAGAAGGTCCGCCCGATATCGACGAAAAGCGCAGGCGAGTCAGCTTTCCGGATGATGATCGATGCATGTTCGCCGATATCGTACTGGTCCTTTCCGTCGAGCGAAAGCACCGCGGACTTGTTCTGGGACGTCATCTCGATACGCACCGTCGATGTGCCGCTGAGCAGAATCGGACGGGAGGAAAGGAGATAGGGTGCGATCGGCGCAAGAAGAATGGCTTCGACCTTCGGATCGACGATCGGCCCTCCCACGCTCATGGCATACGCGGTCGAGCCGGTCGGCGTACTGAC
>DALTWN010000126.1 GCA_029987045.1 Methanocorpusculum sp. | reverse complement strand
CCTTCATAGGACTGAAGGTCGAGCTTCATATAGGTGTCTTCATCGGTCTGCTTCTTATCTTTAGATCCAAATACTCCGTCAAGGAATCCCATATAAATAATTATTTGGTGAGAGAATTAATAAGCCTTCTGTCAGGATAGGCGAATCAGAGCTCTAAATTCCACAGTTCATCACCGACATAATGGATGTTTTTCGCTGCTTTTCCTTTTTCGAGCGCAAGGATTCCTTCCGCATCATACAGCGGAATCACCACAGCCAGCGGCTTTCCATGGCTCTCATCAACTGCCACTGCCGGCATTCCTGCCTTGACATCCGGCGTTACATCGACAATCCCTGGGCGCATAATGTCAGCACCGTTGACCATATACGGAACCGCACCCATGTCAACAATAATACGGCGATGGGTAAACGGTCTCTGAATTGCACCACGGAGTGTGGGAAATGCCCATCCTGAATCGCTTTCTTCAGACTGGCCTGCAACTTTTTCCATCAGAATCGGTTTTTTATCGACCAGATAAATATTGAATTTCGATGCAGTCTCTGCAATCTCGATCATCGGTGCAGTATAAAGATCGGCTTCGTCACCAAGAGATTCACGAAGTTTTATCATCAGCGAATTGAGCTGACCTTTCTTTATTGCATGCCGTTTTTTTATTACTAATTCGACCATTGATACAGAATTATGGGGCGTGAAAGATAATTAATTCTAAGGAAAGTTGAGTTAAAAAATCAATCAAAAACGGGTAAGCGCGGAGGGTGAGACTTGAACTCACGAGAGACTTTCGCCTCACGGGCTTTCCAGGCCCGCGCCCTACCACTAGACTACCTCCGCCTAATCGGCATAATACATATGTCGCACATCCTTATTAAACTGGCGTATTACTCCGCCGAAAACACCCGAATGGATTTCGCCGCGAACCCATGCCCCCCGGGCACGATTTTATCAGAATTCAGGAGAGATTCAGCCAAAGCAACCAGTTTTCCCTCTGCAGTAACCAGGGCAACGCTTTGCTTTGCGGAGAAGGTTTCTACGGATATGATACCGGGGACGGCCAGTTTGGCACCCTGATATACCGCTGTCGCCGCAGATTCACGGATGACGATCTTCGGAATATCCACGATCGCAGCTTCCGGCGGAAGGATCAGCGATTCGGCAGTTCCATTCTCAGCTGCATCGCGAATTTCCTGCAGGGTATGCGCATCGATCGTCTTGAATCCTCCAGACATCGTGCGGCGCAGTTCAATCATCTGCGCACCACATCCGAGAACATTGCCGATATGCACACAGAGGGACCGGATATATGTTCCCGCTTCACAGCGAACGCGCAAGAGAACCAGACGGCCCTGCATATCCAGAACCTCGATCTTGTGGATCACCCTGATGCGGAGCGAACGTTTTACCGCGGATCTTCGTGGCGGCCGCTGATAGATTCTGCCGGTGAATCCCTTGACCACCCGTTCAACGGCCTCCCGGTCCACATCAGCATGCAGACGCAGACAGGCGACATATTCCTTTTCATGCTGCAGGAGAAGCGGCGCAAGTTTAACTGCTTTACCGGTCATCACCACTAGGACGCCAGATACCTGAGGATCGAGAGTTCCTGAATGCCCAACCGAGGTATGGAGAATCTCACCCACCCATGCTGCGACCTGGTGACTAGATGGACCGCGTGGTTTGTCAACGAGGATAATCCCCGACTTCACCATGTTCAGGTACTCTCCGACCAAAGAGCGGCATTCAGCGCCTGAATGGTCCCTTCAATGGAACCGTCGCCGACAATACTGGGCGTAAGACCGCCGTACATCATAGCATCGGCAGTAACTTCACCGATTGCCAGAAGACGGATCTCTTCAGAAATGCGGGGGAGTTTTGCCAGTGTAAATGCTGCCGGACTGGTAAACAGAACGGCGCCACACCCATCCAGATTAACCGGTTCATTCGTTGCAATGATATCGTAACACTTGTATTCACAGGGAATACCTCCGGCATCTCTGATTTCCTCCGCCAGTTTCGGATACGTGATACCTGCACGCGGAATAGCAATCCTTTTTCCCCGAATCCATTTTCCAAGATACGGAATCAGGTCGCGTGAATAGAAGAACGGAAGCATCTCTGCTGCAAGACCGATATTGTGCAGATCCCTTGCCGTCTGCGGACCATTGGCAATCATCCGTACCTTTGTTGCCAACCGGGGATTGACCAGCGGACCCATCATCTCCGCTGAGAATGCACTGGGGAAAAATACTGCATCGAATTCACAGTTATTGACCGAACGGGTAAAATTATCAATCTCGATCTGGTTGCATACCGGCGAAACCGTCGAGACGATACGTGCTTTATGATTGTATTTTTCACAGATTGCATTGTCATCAACAGAACCTGCGTGCTTGGTTATGGCGATTAGCATATTATCTATGATAGAATATGACATCCAAAAGATAATAATGAGTAGGGTTATCCAGAGGGAATTAGGCGAAAAAAAGTGATTTTTAGATTAGATTCTGGATTTGACGACGCCGTGGCTGTCCTGATAATGGCCGTCATATGCCGATTCGACCTTTCCTTCCACCGGATGTATGAGCATCTGGACGACCCGCATGCCTTTCGTCACAGGAATATCCTCCGGACCATGGTTCACCATGCAGAGCGTGAGATTCCCACGGAATCCCGGATCAATATATCCTGCACCGAGAACGACTCCTTTTCGTCCGAACGAGGATCTTCCCCAGAGCGTGGCACATAAATCATCCGGAAGTGATACGAATTCCATGGTGGGAACCAGTGTCAGTTCTCCTTTTCGAATGACGATATCTTCCGCACTGCGGAGGTCATATGAAGACGGCTGCAGCGATTCTTCAGCAAACGGTTCGATTCCTAGGGATTTATCCGCGATACGGGCTCGGATGAGCGATGACGACAATACCATGCTTAGATGTATGTGTGAAATGCTAAAAAAAGGATACGGACCTGCCGGGGATCGAACCCGGTTCTTCGGGTTCGAAGCCCGAAAGGATATCCACTACCCCACAAGTCCTGTACCTTATTGATTAGTCCTTCTTGTTTTTACGGTTTCGCTTTCAAAACGAGGGCAAAACCCGTACGGGGAACAGCGCAGGGAAAAAACGCCAAAAATACGGGTTTTTTACCTCACCCCCAAAATAAGCCCAAATTCCGGCTATTTTCAGGATAAAAAATCAGAATATATTTATGTTGATGAGTGAAACTATAACGTGAGGTGTAAAGAACTATGACTTACGGAATTGAATTCGTTCCAGGCAACATTAACGTCAAGACTGTCGTTAACTACTGTAAACTTGCTGAGAGCAAAGACATCGATTACGCATGGATCACCAACCACTACAACAACAGACACTGCTATGCAGTATTAACCGCTGTTGCAGAAAACACTACCACCCTTAAGATGGGACCGGGTATCATGAACTCCTTCACCGATACCCCGGCAGCAATGGCATCCTTCGCATGCACTCTTAACGAGATTTCCGACGGCCGTGCAACCCTTGGTATCGGCCCAGGTGACCTGTCCACTCTCCCGAAGATTGCAATCCACGGTGAGAAGCCGGTCGCAAGACTCGGTGAAGCAATCGACACTATCCGTGAACTCTGCACTGGTGCAGAACTGAAGAAGTCCGGAAAGACCTACTTCGACTACGATGGTGCAAAACTCACTGGTGTCACTCTTCCAGGAAAGAAGGGCATCCCAATCTACGTCGGCGCACAGGGCCCGAAGGTACTTGAGCTCGCAGGACTTAAGGGAGACGGAGCATTAATCAACGCATCCAACCCGAAAGACTTCGAAATTGCAATCCCAATCATCAAGGCAGCATGTGAAAAGGTCGGCAAGAAGGGCTTCGATGTCGGAGCATACACCGCACTTTCCATCGACAAAGATGAGAAGAAAGCAAAGAAGGCAGCAAAGAT
>DALTWN010000125.1 GCA_029987045.1 Methanocorpusculum sp. | reverse complement strand
GGTCCGGATTTCACTGGATCTTCGATGAGCATTTGTCCGAAAACCGCACCGGTCTTTTCGCAGACTTCCTTTGCATCGAGGATGCTGTGGTCGACGGACGGGTGACGCCCGACGTCGCCAGTTCTGCCGCCTGCAAGAACGACTGCGGTTTCGGAAAGACCGAAGGCGTGTGCGTATCTTCTGCCGTCGGTTACAAAGGCAATCTTATCCTCGACCGTCCATCCTTCATCGACACCGACGGGAGCGAGCAGGAACTTCTGTCCGTGTGCAGTTTCAAGGAACGCAATCCTGCGTAGATGGTCCATATTATAGGCTTTTTTTACATAGGAAAGTGTTGCGTTTGCCGGAAGTGTGCCGCGGATGGCTGCATCGATCCTGTGTGATTTCAGGTCATCGATCAGCGCCTCGGCCGGATTATCTGCGGTCCGGATAGTGACCGATGATGCAGTGATTGCAGCAGCCGTTTCTGCAGTTGTATAGCAGATAACGTCATTGGCGATTGGCGTTCGGAGAATACTTTCTACGATTTTTTCCGGATCCGTATTACAACCGATGCCGATTTTCATGATTTTAAAAAAAGAAGTCAGATGTTGGTAATGCCGTTTTCGCTGAAATCGAATACGGTAACCTTGCTGTCGCCTTTCGTCAGTACCAGTGCATGTTCGTCCGTAACTGTTCCGATAATCTGGCATGCCATGCCTGCATTGCGGAAATGTTTGCAGACACTGTCTGCATTGCCCGGTTCGGCAGTCATGATGAATCCCATGCCCGGATACATTCTTACCCACTGTTCGAAGGTAATATGGTGTTCTTCGAAATCCGGGTGCGGAATCGATTCAAGATCAATAATGCCGCCGACACCGGAGGATTCCAGCAGCATGCCCAGCGTTCCGATGACTCCCGGATTTGAAATGTCTTTTCCGGCAGTAAGCAGATCGGAGTCAGCGAGGTCTTTCATGACTGCGAGCTGTTTTTTCAGAACTTCCGGATCCTTCATCGTTACCGAATCCCAGTTCAGCGGGACAGACGGGTGGACTCTGCCATTGAGATCGAAGGTGGCAAGAATCACGTTTCCTGCTTTTGCGGTGCTGCTGTAGATGATCTTTTCAAGTTCTGCAGTTCCGAGGACGGCGACATCGATGACATTGTATGGAGCATCCGGATGCAGATGACCGCCGACGACTGGTACATTGAATGTTGCAGCCGCTTCATGCATGCCGCTTGAAACCTGTTTGATGATCTCGTCATCCTTAGCAGAGAGGACATCCACCAGTGCGAGCGGTCTGCCTCCCATTGCTGCGATATCATGGACGTTGACGAGGATGGCACAGTATCCTGCCCAGTATGGGTCCTTATCCATCAGCTGGCTCCAGATTCCGTCTGCAGCAAGGAGCAGTGCAGTTCTGCCCTGGCTGATGACTGCCGCGTCTTCTCCGTAATCGGCGACTACTTCCGGATTCTCGATATGGAGCATCTTGACCAGGTTGCCGATTGCCTGTTTTCTCTGGACACCATTATATTCGCGAACTGCGGTCGCAACGGAGGAGGGGGTATATGTATCAGTCTGCATTGTTGTAATATTACCCGGCGGATATCCAAGATTTCATGATCCGCACACTTGATAGTATGAATTGCCCTTCAATAGAGATAATAACTATGGTTTTGACAGGGACTACTTGATGTATTAATATGACAGAATGCCAATACTGTTATCAGAAATGGATTGGGCTGAAAAGTACCGGCCGCAGCATTTATCCGACATATTGGGAAATACCGCGGCGGTACGCCAGATGGCGATGTGGGCGCAGAACTGGACTCCTGCATCCGCACCGCTGCTAATTACGGGCAAACCCGGTATCGGCAAGACATCAGCAGCCCTTGCTCTTGCGCGTGATATGGAATGGGAGGTCCTTGAGCTGAACGCATCGGACGCACGGACAAAAGCCATTATTGAACGTATCGCAGGGAATTCGGCAACAACAGCAAGTCTCTTCGGATCATCACGAAAACTTATCATAATCGATGAGGCAGACAATCTGGAAGGCAATGCCGATCGCGGGGGTGCCCGGGCAATTGCGGATCTTCTCAAGGTCGCAAAACAGCCGGTCCTCCTGATTGCCAATGATGCATATGGTGTTTCTGATTCCATCCGCCGGTTATGTGAACCGGTTTCATTCCGTGCCATTGCCGCATCTACCCTTGCAAAACGGGTGCTGGAGATCTGTGCGATTGAACATATTCAGTGTACGCCGGAAACAGCAACTATCATCGCCGAAAGTGCGAAAGGCGATCTGCGGTCGGCAGTCAACATGCTTGCAGCCGCAGCATCCGGTGTCGAGTCGATCGATGAATCTTCCGTAACGACGGCGCAAAAGGATGAACGTGCGACAATCTTCGATCTGGTGGGGTCGGTTGCCGCCGGTGAACCTGACGCAAAACTGCAGAAGCTCTCGTTCGAATGTGAAGAGAAGCCGGATTATGTGATCCAGTGGATTGAAGAGGCCGTTACGCAGATGTCGCATCCGCCACGGAGACTGCGTGCGTATCGTCGCATTTCCCGTGCAGATGCGTATCTCGGAAGAACCATGCGTCGTCAGTACTATACAATGTGGCGGTATGCTACTTCGCTGATGACCATCGGAACGGCATCGGAAGTCTCTGCGACCGGGTATCGTCCGCGGGTCATGCCTCCTGCACGCTGGAAACGTATGGCATCCGCGAAAAAGCAGAAAACGGTTCGCCGGTCGCTTGCGGCGGCAGTTGCGGCAGTCACGCCGATTCCGGATGCGGCTGTCCGTGAAGAATATGTGACCTTGCTGTCACGGATAGCTGATGCGGATCCCGAAGGATTCTGTGAAAAATACGATCTGGATGATGACGAACTGACGGTGGTCCTTGGCGACAAGGTTCGTGCGACCGCTGCATTCAAAGCGGTTCAGAAAGCGGCAAAGGAACGCGAGATCAAGATGAAGAAACTCGCGGCTGCCAAAAAGAAAAAGACCGTAGAACCGGCTGTTGCAGAATCGCCGAAACCGGAACCGGTTGCCGCGGCTCCAGTGGTTGAAGAACAAGTAGAGGAAAAGAAACCTGTTGCAAGTCAGGCGACATTGGATTTCTTCTAAGGATAGAGATATGACAGAAATAAAACGTTCAGCAATGATTCTGGCAGGGGGAGAAGCGAAACGGGTGGACGGCCGAGCCAAGTATTTCTTCTCCTACAAGGGATGTTCATTCATCGCACGTCTGATCAATGCCTTTTCAGGTATTGTCGATGAGATTGTGATTGTTGCAAAAAGCAGGGAGCAGGCAGAACATTTCGTTGGTCTGCCTTCCCTGGTCAGATGTACGTGGGATAAGGAACCGGGCCTTGGCCCGATTGGCGGTATCATGTCAGGGATTCCTGAGATCAAAGGAGAATCGGTGTTTATTGCGGCGTGCGATATGCCCACCATCAGCAAGGCCGTCGTCAGATATCTCTTCGATAATCTTGGAGACTATGACGCTATAATTCCGGAATGGGATAATGCCGATATGGAACCGTTGCATGCGGTGTATCGGACAGCAGCGGTCAGCAGATATCTGAACGATGATCCGGGTGCATCATTGCGTCAGATGATACATACGTTGCATGCCCGCAAAGTCAGTCCGGAAGATCTGCGTCAGTTCGATGCAGGGCTTGAGACATTCAGGAACGTGAATACACTATCTGATCTATTGGCAATGGGTCCGGAAGCAAGTTACCAAGAAAAACATCCGGGAAAATAAGAAAAGGTAGGAAAGTTATTTTTTCCCGCCGCGTTTGATAAAGATTTTACCCGGCTGGCCGCACATCGGGCAGATAAAGTTGTCCGGAAGCGGGCCGTTGTGAATGTATCCACAGGCAGGGCAAATCCACATTTCCTCTTGTAACATGATAGATAAATACACTGGCATCATATTTAGA
>DALTWN010000124.1 GCA_029987045.1 Methanocorpusculum sp. | reverse complement strand
CTGCCTGAGCAATACCCATTCCAATCATCAGACCAATCATATCAGTACGGGTACATACACCGTATGCTGCGACTGCGGCAACACCGAACCCTGCAATAAGTGCAGTCATGATCATAAGTCCGAAATTACGGACACAACCCTGAATTGCCGATGGAAGTGCAACAGTAACAATACCACCGAATAATTTACCATTCAATCTGAGCGGACCGAATCTAAGTCCTGCTTTCTTTGCACAGGGGAGAGTGTACATGAGAATAACCAGGAATGCACCACCGAGACCACGGGCAATCAGTGTCGCAATTGCTGATCCCTGAATACCCATGACACTGATTAACAGTGGATTCAATATTGCATTGATAACATTTACACCAACCAGAGTCAGCATCGGAATAACCGGTTTACCAATGGACTGGAATGCACAGGTCATTACGAAAAGAACTGCAAGGAGGAACGAACCAAGCATCATCGGAAGGAGATAAGCTGCCCCATATGCTGCTGTTTCTGCGTTACCCTGTGTCATGAGCAACATAATCTGATCTGTAAAGAAGACGCCGATGAGTGCAATAATGATTCCAAGAATCAACGCGAATACGAACGAGTGCGTAACAACATTGGCAATCAGTTTCTTATCCTGCATTCCATGCGCACGGGAAACATATGCAGATACAGCAATACCGACACCCAGAATAAACGTTAAAATCAGTGCAGTAACCGAGACCGCGGCTGAGGCTCCGGCCATTACTTTCGTTCCCAGGGTGCCGATGAAATGCATGTCGACGATTTCAGTGACACTTTCTAGCAGGTTTCCGAGAATAATCGGAACTGCTACTAGCAACAGTGTCTTGACAAGTACACTTCCCTTATCCGGATTGAGGGTGACATTCTTACTCATTCTTGACCTCCGCAAAGAGATGTGCACAGAAATACGTAATAAATGCGATAGCGAACGGAATCAGCAGTCCCATTGCGATAGCGGCGATAATATCTCCGACTACCGGAATCAGGGCAACAAGTAATCCTATGCAGAGAATAGCAGCAACCAGGACTGCGAATACACATGTCTGGAGAATCGTTCCGAGAACACATTTTCCCCATGAAACAGCCTGAATCATATCTGAGAGTTTAGCGAAGTTGAAAGCCGAAGAGAATTTTCCGGTTCTTGCAAATAAAACTCCTGCTGGGTTTGCAACCACCATTACAAGCATCAACAGTAAAACAACAATTACCCAGGCAATACCGATTCCAACTGCATAGATTATAGACTGAAGCGGATCAGTAAGAGCAGTTCCCCAGGTGTTTACACCATAAATCAGGAATGCTGCGAGTAAGAGCTGTACTATCCAATAGATTAAGATAATGATTGTAACCAGAAAACCATTCTTGAAGGTAGTTCCAAAATTTTTGAAATCTGGAGTTTTGTTCAACAGAGTCTTGACATATGGTCCCGCAACAATAAACGTGAGCAGTACTGCCACGATAAGAAGGATAATACCTGGAGCAGAACCGATAGAAATGCCATAATCCGTCCATGTACCCGTCAATATCCCTTCGATATAGCAAATAATTGCTGTCATCAGGGCTATGAGTAACCACGGTCCAGGATTCTTAAAAGTACCTTTTGCAGCACTCTTTAAAGACATACCGGTGATTTCAAATAGGTCAGCCATAGAATATCACAACATAATATATGTAAATATACTCTTATAAGGGTAGCGATACTGCACATATTTTAGACAAAAAATCGAATTTTATAAAAAAAAACACAATAAAACCACTCCAATTATTGTGATGATTTGAAAAAAACCTGAACTACCGCTCAAAATAGAAAAAAAATGTTGCTTTTGAATGGATAGCCAACTCACTCGAGGATCTTCATCATAGGATATCCGTTCTCATATTTCAGCTGTGCCTTGCATTTGGCACCATGATAATCGGTTTCGATTACCGCATCATACATTGCACCGGTGAGCTCCGAGTAACCGAACGGATTCTCATTCATGAGAGACCGGTCAAGATGCACCGATATCGAGGTGACATACGGCTGCAGGGATACCGCACTTTCAATGGCGGCTTCGACTTTATCCGCAGTCGAGCGTGAAATCGGTGTTCCTACGAACTGATGGTAGAGCGCCCCCAGTTTAATCGCTGCTTCAAATACTGCATTTTCTCTGTCTGTTGCCATAGCTTTACCTTTCCTAATTGTTTATGCTACAAGTTTTATAGTATTATTCTTCGGCAGAAGAATTTCTCCTGCACGGCTCATCTGTTCAATCATATGCTCAATTTCATCTCTGGTGTAATTCTGCTGTGTCAGCCGCTGATAGATATCATCAATCTTCGCGGAATGCGTCGGATCTGCCTCAGCAAGCTCCTTGATGATATTCTTCAGATCACGGCGCAACGTTCTCCCTGCTTTTGTCGTCGAAGATGCAATCTTATCGATATCAAGGCTCCCTGTTTTCGGATCGTAGGCAACCTGGCGCAGACATTCATCGACAATGCGGATTACGCGTGAGGCATCTTCCGTAGTTATCGTATCATCCAGACGGACACGGGCACTGGCTTCCGCAAGACGAACCAGTGCTTCGAGCTGACGGGCGGTCACCGGAACCGGTTTGTCGTTGTTTTCATACGCGACACTTCTGAGTTTCTGATAATATGAAACCAGCATGTTCTTCGCTTCCGGCGTGATTACCGGGAAACAGTTCCGTTTCGCATATGCAAGATACTTGCGTAACATCGCCGCATCGATTTCCGCCGTGACCGGTTTGAGCAGTTCGGCAAAATACTCGTCATCCGCACCGGGTATCGGATACTTGCGGTTACGCATGATCTCTTCACCGGCAGAATGCGATTTCAGGATATGGTTCGCAATATTCAGATCACGTGTCTCGCTTGGCTGATCCTTCATGATGAAAATCAGATCGAAACGTGATAACAGCGACGGCGGCATATTAATCTGTTCTGCGATATTGACGAACTCATCAAACCGGCCGAGTTTCGGGTTTGCTGCGCCAAGAAGAGAACAGCGGGTGCTTAAGGTAGCACTGATACCTGCCTTCGCAATCGAAATGGACTGTTGTTCCATCGCTTCGTGCAAAGAGGAACGGTCTTCCTTCTGCATCTTGTCCATTTCATCGACCGCGACCATTCCCTTGTCGGCAAGAACCAGTGCACCGGCTTCGAGTGTCCATCTGCCGCCATCCAGATCATCCTTGACGGCTGCGACGGTCAAACCGGCAGAGGTCGCCGATTTTCCCGATGTATAGATTCCACGCGGAGCAAGTTTGATGACATACCGCAACAGCTGTGATTTTGCAATACCCGGATCACCGACCAGAAGAACATGAATATCGCCACGAAGCGTAGTTCCGTCCGGCATTTCCTTTGCAATGCCGCCAAAGAGCTGCAAAGCAATAGCCTCCTTGACCTCATCATTGCCATAGATGGTCGGCGCAATCGACCGTGCAATCTTACCGTAGACCGCCGGGTCTGATGCCAGATTCTTGATGGTCATCTCATCTTCTTCGGTGATATTGACCTCTTCGAATTCCTTGATGGAGACTTCAATCGAGTTGCATTCGATATAGAGATCGAACACGGTACTTTTCTGCCCGCCCTGTACACGCTGAACACTGCGAAGAATTCCATTGATAATGACGCGGTCTCCCGGGGTTACCGTTCCGCAGATATCATCTACACAATCGATATCGATATTCTGCGGCTGTTCTCCGCCTCTCAGTCCTTCCGGTGTTTCCTGGATACGTAACTTCTGTGAATCGATAAAGGTAGACAGGCTCTGTACGAGTTCAAGTTTCTTCTGCGTACACTCGGCATTTCCGCACATATCCGGTTCACTGTATGATCCGTATTCCTGTACCTTCCTCGTGATATGGCCGTTGGCACATTTGAATGCACCGACAACCAGCCGCGGACGGACCTCGGTCACTCTGCG
>DALTWN010000002.1 GCA_029987045.1 Methanocorpusculum sp. | reverse complement strand
ATTCGTCTATGGTTGGTAGGTGTTTCGGTTGGGAGTCGGTTGGAAATATGGCTATTTATGGGGTATTCATCTGTTTTTTTTTCGATGGGTTGGTACTAAATCTCCCTTAGTTTTTGCGGAAATGAGGCATAATTGCTCGTTTTTGTGGGTTTTTTCTCCTGTATGTCTGGGTTCTGTGTCCTGCTCCCATTGTGTTTTCCGATTGGATTGGTGTGTTTATTCTGTATTATTTTTTGCAATTTTCGCTCTTATTTCGCAATATTCGTTGGAAATACTGGTTGTCTAGGTCATATGTTCGTTTGCAGGGTTGTGTTCTTTCTGTCCTGGACGTGGGGTTTGATCAAAGGTATTCAGATAATTGAGGGATGCGTTATTATAAATTTACATATGGTTTATTCCATAACTATATGTGCAATAGGGAAATACGAAAGCATCTGATTTTGAAAGGGGTTTTTAATGGGTGTTTGAGGAATATTGTTGAATTATTTGGTGTTTTTTCAGGTATTTTTATGAAAAAATTGGTATTTTCGACGACATCTTTCTAAAAAGAGCGATGTTATTTGGATCCGGGGTTTAATGGTGCTCCCTCTATGGCAATCGATTTGGGTGTGCAGATATGGAAATATGATTAATTTTGGATTTATTTTGTGAAAATAACTTAAAAAACCAAGAAAAAGAAGAGCCTCAGGCGAGATTTGAACTCGCGACCTCGTCCTTACCAAGGACGCGCTATACCCCTAGGCCACTGAGGCAAGTATGCGATAACAATGTAGGCGTGACATTGACTTAAATATTTTGTATTAATCCGTATCTAATGGCCGGAATTTGCCAGATTTCATCTGATTATATCGTTTCGCGCAGAATACCGCGCACTGATGGCTTTCGTTGCCAGATATGCCGTGGAAAATGCTGCCTGGATGTTGTATCCGCCGGTATCTCCGTCGATATCCATGATTTCACCTGCAAAGTAGAGGTTAGGTACGAGTTTGGATTCACAGGTCTTCTTATTGATCTCAGAAAGATCGACACCGCCTGCAGTAGCCATTGCAATGGTAAATCCGCCCAGGCGATCGACAGGAATCCGGTATGCCGTGATAGATTTGACCAGATTCTTGCGTATGGCTGCTGGTACCTGCGATCCTTTTACGCTGTCGGTAATCCCTGCTTCTTCCAGGAGCGCATGAATAAGCCGGTCAGGAATGTTCAAGCCATAGAGGAGATTGGAGATATCTTTCGACCCATCTTTGCCGAATCGGTCAATAAGGAGAGCATCCAGCTCCTCATAGCGGTGTCCGGCAAAGGAAAGTTCCAGGGTGTCTCCTTCCTCCATCCAGCGGCTTGCATCAAGAATGACCGGTCCGGACAGTCCGAAGCGTGCAATAAGAAGATCGCCGGTGTTTCGTGCGATTATCTTGTTGTTCCGGATGATCCTGAGTTCTGTATCGGGAAGTGAGATGCCTGAGAGCTCTTTGAAGGCGAAATTCGCGACATATACCGGTGTCAGTGATTCCTTAAGTGGAACGATGGTATGCCCGAGCATTTCTGCAAGCTTTGCGCCGTCTCCGTTCGATCCGGTGGATGGATATGATGCACCGCCGCAGGCAAGAATGATGGTTTCTGTTTCGATGAGTGTCGTGTTGGTTTCAATCAGGAATCTTCCATTGTTCTGTTTGATGGATTTGACTGCAGTATTCGTCTGGATCTTCGTTCCTGTATCTGTTGCGGATTTCAGCAGTGCCTGCAGGATATCGTCTGCCTTCCGCGATGCCGGGAATACTTTGTTTTCGGGTGTTGTCTCGCACGCCACTCCGTTCTTCTGCAGAAAAGCGAGGGTATCTGTACTGGTGAAGGCAAGAAGAGCCGGTTTTATGAACGAGGCATGGTCTCCGAAATGGACCGAGAGTTCAGCAGGTGTTCCTGCATGGGTGACATTGCATTGTCCGGATCCTGAAATGAGCAGTTTTTTTCCCGGGGTCTGCATCTTTTCAAGAAGCAGTGTACGTATGCCGTGTAACTGCGTGGCAGCAAATAATCCTGCAGGTCCTCCGCCGATGATGACAACCTCGTATGATTCCATGAGATACCTTACTGTCTAGGTTTATCCGGTATTAAGGATTCGTTCTGATATCCATGATATATTTATGATTAGAGGACGCATCTTTTAGCATGAATACGAAGAGCGAAGAACCAAAGGCGGTTTCCGAGAAAAAAGCGAAACCATCACCCAAAGCAAAGGGTGCTACTGGAAAACCGCCAAAATCCGCGGCGGAGAAAAAAACTGGCAGATCTTCACAGAATATTCGTGCAAAAAAGGCAGAGTCCAGTGGTTCCCGCAAGGTTCCAAAAGCATTCATAAATGATTTGACCAATCTTGCGCAGATTCTTGAAAAGAATCCGGGAATCCTGGAACCTATCCGCGATGTCTTTGAATATCACCTGGTTGATCCAATAGACCGCAAGACGTTCCCGCGTATCGTCAATGCCATGTCGATGCTCCTCGGTCCGGCTCCGGCAATGGTCATCATGACCGGATGTCATGTGAATTCCGTATCGTTCTTTGACGATCTTCTTGGTGCGATACCCAATGATGATTCAGTCATGGCCGCAGTCTGGATCATTCAGCACCTGACAGCCCTGTACGGCAATCGTGTCCAGAAAGCATACTCTTTATCATCCGGAACCATGGATGAGGATTGGCACACCATCGATATCAATACCTATAAACGGGAAAGCGAGTCTCCGAACTGGATCATCGACATGCATCTCGTGCAGTACAGCGGAACCGAGTGTCAGATACGTATGACTCCTGATTCTGCATTCCAGCTGGTGGATATCCTCATGGTCGAGCTGGAGAAGAATGTCCCGACCGAAGAAGTTGATGCCGATCTGATGGATAAATGCCGTCAGCACTGTAAAGAATATTACGAGAAATACTACGGAAAAGTAAAGGCAAAAGCAGGCGATGACGATCATCCTGCCGGTTATGCCTAATTTTTACTATTTTTAAAAAAGGAGTTGGAGTTCTTCGTTTATGCTACCGGAACGAAGAAGTGGATGATGTTCGACATCATAGCGTAGTCGAACGGGATGTAGAGCAGGAATACTGCTGCTGCGATGAGAATCAGGAAGACAAGCGGGTTCCACTTGAAAATCTTCTTGCCGTCGAGCGGGCCTACCGGAAGCATGTTGAAGAATGCGAACATCGCATTGACGAGCCAGCCGGAGTATCCGAGATAGAAAAGGAAACCTGCCGGAGTCATGGTATAGGTAAATCCACCGCCTATGACATTTCCGCCTTCAAGGGCGACACCGATGATCATCAGTGCGGCGAATATGATCAGCAGAACAATGTTCGTCAGCGGTCCTGCTGCGGAAATGATACCGTTCTGCTGTTTGGTAAGCGGTTTTCCGTCGGTGCTGATGAGCGTGGCTCCCGGTGCTGCAAATACCACGCCGAGCAGTGCGGCAAGACAGACCGACATGACCAGCATCGGGTTGCTCTTTCTGAATTCCGACCAGAATCCATAGTGCATGGCGGTGAATTTGTGTGCAAGTTCATGGCCGACAAAGGAAAGACCTACAATGATGAGCGCTGCAAGGAAGGCTATCAGGAGCTGCATTCCATTGAAATCAATGGGGCGTCCGGCAACCAGGTTGCTGATATACGATACCAGGCCGCCGACACCCGTGCAGAGCGCGATGGTAAAGGCGATTGCAAGCGCTATCCATGCAATGAACAGATCCTTTCGCTCGAACGGAGATATCTTCTTGAATATTCCCATGTTACAGTCCACATCCTACTCTGACACATTCGTCAAGCGTACCGAGTCTCGGGATTGCTTTGCACATTCCCGGCAGATAGGTAAATGCTTTTCCGGAATTTGTCATGACGGTCTTTGTCTCCAGGAGCGGGGAGACGATCATACAGGTATCGTGGACAATGCGTGCGCCGGATGCGGCGATTCTGCGGTAATCCACTTCATGTCCCTTTGCCAGGTCTGCCGCGGCGAAGACGAAGAACGGCATGACGACACGTTTTCCGTCGAGAAGGTCCGCCAGTTCGTGTAATTCATCTGCGGACATGTGCGGACAGCCGATTGCAACCGCCTCCGGTTCGAGTTCGCTGAAGAGTTCCTCGATTTCTTCGTTTTCGATGACGACCGTTTCGCGTTCTTCTTCGGCGAAATGTTTCTTGAAGAACGGGAAGCGTGCTTCCGGCGTTATATCTTCGACGTGGAAGAGCGGAATCGATCCGGATGCCGCCATGGCCGCACCCATGCTTTTGATCATCGAGCTCTTCGGTCTGATTCCTTTAAAGAGCGGAATCTTGTCGCCGGCAATGGCTCCAGCGATGATGCCGAGCGCTCCGTATTCGGCAGTTGTCCATGATTTCGTGGCTTCCGGATCGGAAATCTCGAAATCGATCTGTGGCAGACGGTTCTTGACGATGTGCATGCCGTATTCCGGTGTTTTTCCGGTAAGCGCAGCTGCAAGAGCAGATGGTCCGCCTTCGCGGTTGGTACGTGCACCGAGTGCAGAGTTTGCATAGATGACTGCAGACGATTCCGACCATGCAAGATGGTCTCCGCGTTCGATTACGGAATAGTAATAGGGAGTGCAGGTACAGGTGAGTTTGATGCCCAGACGGGAATATGCTGCATTGACTTCAAGCTGTTTATTTGCGAAATCCAGAGGGATGCCCAGGTCTTCCCATTCTTTCGTCGGCATTCCGATCGGATTGAGATATGCCGGGACAACCGCTTTTCCGGTAAGTGAATTCAGCCATTCCAGTCCGGCGTCTCCTACTGTCTTATAGGATGCTCCGGCTACCTGTACGCTTTTTACTTCAATCAGGCGGTCGGCATTGTAGATTTTACCAAGGGAAACGAGGATTTCCATCATTTTCTGCTTGGTTTCGCCGTATTCTCCATTGAGGAGGGCTTTATCGTAATTATCTAACTCCATCGATAACTCCTTTCTCTGTATTATATTTTCCACTCAGCACGTAAGAAATCTTCCTCTCTACCAAGGGGAATTGTTGCATCTATACCTGCTTTTACGTTCAAACCATCGCCGATCCGGCAGGGGTCGATCGTGGATCCGGGAACGCCAGTATAAATAACGACGTCCTGGTCGGCACGGATACGGGTGGCGATGGCATATTCGACATCGACCGGGTTTTCAATATCGATATCCGTATCCACCACGACAACATGCTTGAGTGATTTGTGCGCAGCAAATGCGGCATCGATTGCTTTTCTTCCATCATCTTCGGCATGTTTCCGGATACTGATGACGGCATGGAAGTATCTGGCACCTCCGCGGGTAAGAGTGACTTTATCGATATCGACAACTTTGCCGATTTCGGCATAGAGTTTCGGTTCGTATGGTGCTCCCATGAACATCTTGTGTTCGGCACCCCCCGGGAGAAGTGCATGATAGATGAATCCGGGTTTCAGGCACATACCCTCCAGTTCAATGACCGGTTGTTTCCGCACGGAATCATAGGTGCCGCTGATATCCACGAACGGACCTTCGGTTGCCGTTTCAGCGGTCATCCATCCGTAGAGCACGATTTCCGCATCCGGGACCTTGATGCCGTTCGGACATGCATGAAGGGTCAGCGGTTTGCCGGTGATTTCTGCAGCATACTGCATCTCGCATCCTTCAGGAACACGGGTGCACGCGGCAAAAAGGATTGCCGGGCTAACTCCGATGACGATGGCGACCGGCAGTTTCTTTCCATCAGCGCAGGCTTTCCGGTAGAGAATATCCGTATGTCTGCGTTCGACGATACGTGCGGCAAGATGTGTCTTGTCGAGTACCAGCATGCGGTGAACGGATGCATTTTCCACTCCGTCGTATGCGGAAAACACAATGCCGGATGTCAGGTATTTTCCTGCATCGCGCGGGTAATGTTTCAGGATTGGAATCCTGTCGAGATCGGCCGGTTCGCATTTCAGCGGATCTCCCGTGACAACCGTACCGGAAAAGGTACATTCGGACAGCCGTTGTATGAGTGTCTCTTCAGGCATTCCCAGGGCCAGTGCGAGCGCTTTGTGACTCGTTACGGTATTCATCACTACCTGATGTCCGTCGATATCCTCAAAGATCAGCATACGGTCGGTCTTCGATGCAAGTTCCGCAGCTTCCATATCCGCAGAGACGTTGCGGGTAACGGTATCTGCGAGACCTGCCGCAGTCATGTTTCGTATAAATGTCCGTAATTCATCCATGGATCTCTTCATCTCCCCACCTGGTTCCGAGCGTATGCTCGATGCCGCAGTGATCAAGTATGCGTGCTGCCATCATATCTGCCAGATCATCGATGGTTTTCGGATGATTGTAGAGCGGTGGCGATGCCGGCATGATGATTGCTCCCGCATCGTTTGCGGCAAGCATGTTGGTCAGGTGAATCCTGTTATAGGGGGTTTCACGCGGAACGAGAATGAGTTTTCTTCGTTCTTTCAGTGCGACATCGGCAGCACGTGTTATGAGCGATTCCGCATATCCGTGTGCAATGGCGGCAAGGGTTTTCATACTGCAGGGCACGACGACCATGGCATCGTACTGGAACGACCCGCTTGCAATCTTCGCGTCGATTTTATGATTGTCTTCATAGACGAACGGATAACCGTCAAGCGCTATGTCTTCGTATGAAGCGACCAGGCGGGCACTGTCGGAGATGACAAGGTGGACTTCGACTTTTCCCTGCAGAGCATCCAGGAAATGTTTCGCATATATCATTCCCGATCCGCCGGTGACACCGACGATGATTCGTTTCATCTTTTTTGTTTCAGCCATGGCATTGGTAGTTTGTATCATGATTCGTCGATATTTATTTCAGACAGTTTGTACTGTTTGGTCGGTTTCTGGATGCCAAGTACGGAGATTGCGGCAGAAGATACTGCTTCCAGATTCTCAGGAGGTGCGTATACGCCAAGCCGCCACTGTTCCCGTCGCGTTTTATTCATGAGCGTAAGCAATGGAATCAGATCGTCGAACGGCACGAAGTCGTGGAGGTTCTTCACTTTCACCTGCATATGCATATCATGACGGATTGTCGGAATGTCGAGAATAACCGAATCTTCATTGAGGTGTGCTTTTTCGGCGATTTCCAGGCGCAACCGTTCCCGTTCATCTCTGGAAATATTGGCTATCCGTTCCATATTCACCTGGTTTCTGCCGACATAGACGGCACGTTTGAACAATCTGCGTGAACGGATGCGTGCCATCATGTTCCGTGCGCAGGAAGATTGCGCGTTGAGAAGAAGTGTCGATGCCGTTGCATCGTCCATTCTCAGAAAAGTTCTGATGCTTTCTGCATCAAAAAGATGTTTGCCTGCATGCAGAAACATTTCTTCCGCGATTCTGCTGACATGGTGGAAGTACACCGATGGCCCCATCAGTGTCCGTGCCAACAGCAGAGCTTCTGCTGCTCCCAGTCCTTCTTCTTCAAGAAAGAGTCCTTCGTCGGAATCCAGGGATAGTGATTGGATCAGACGGTTTACATCGAGTGTGCCATAGGGTACTCCGGTGTAATGTGCATCACGGAGCAGATAGTCCATCCGGTCGACATCCAGATCGCCGTGAATGATGGATGCCAGACGATGGTTTCCGGAGATGATGGCGGCGATTTCCTTCACATCCGCACCGAGTTCGGCAACCATCGGTTGCAGTTCGTTCTGGAACACCATGATATCATCGTGGGAGAATGCACCGAATTCCTGTGCAAGACGTTCGCTTGCATGCGAAAATGGACCATGACCGATATCATGCAGAAGAGCAGCTGCAGAAACCATGATTCGTTCGTCTTTTTCTAAATCGAGTTTCTGGCATACCCGATTTGCGAGTGCCATGGCCCCCAGTGAATGTTCGAACCGTGTGTGGTTTGCCCCAGGATAGACCAGATAGGCGAATCCCAGCTGGCGAATATGGTGAAGACGCTGGACAAGTGCAGAATCCAGAAGCGGTATCAGTTCACTCGGAACATCGATATATCCGTGAACCGGGTCCTTAATCTGCTTTGTCATACATCACATCCATTTGAGATTGCGGGACGTTCCGGATGATTTCTCGGTACTGGATTCGCGTTTCTTCTGTGCATCGCGGATGGTTTTCCATACATCAGTCTGCAGAGGTTTCTTTTCAACGACCTTGACGGTATTTCCAATCTCTTTTGGTGTCCGTTTGGTGCCTACCGATACATTTCCGATATCATCTTTCGGTTTCCGTTTCGTACCTACCGATACTGCTCTTCCCGCATCATTCGGTTTTCGTTTGGCACCTACCGATACTGCTCCCCCGTCATCTTTCGGCCGCTTTCGTGTACCTACCGATACAGTGCCGTCAGTTTCTTTCGGCCGCATTTTGGAACCGACAGATACATTGCCATCGGTCTCTTTCGGCCGTTGTCCACTTCCGACTGAGACGATGCCGTCTGTTTCCTTCGGTCTCTGTCCGGACCCGATCGATACCCTTCCGTCGGTTTCTTTTGGCCGTTTGCTGGAACCCACTGAGGTCCGGTCCATTCCTTCTTTCAGGACTTTGCGTTTTCCAAGGTCTGCCTGTCCTTCAAGTACCATGTCCGGCTGTTTGTTGCGTTTCGGCAGTGGAATCGCACTATCGAGATCTGTTTTCTGTTTCTTCCTTCCCCCGACAGTAATCTGCGGGTCGGACTTCCGTTTTGCCGTTTTCTTCTCTGTTTTCGGCAGAATGACCTTTCCGGCGACGACGGCTGCGCCGGCGGTTGCAACACCTGCAGCTACTGCGCCGGTTGCTGTGGCAGATGCAGCAGCAGACACAGCTGCTTCAGCTGCAGGTGCAGGAGTGGGTACGGCCGGAACCGGATTGTCTTCGAAGACATCCTCTTCCGTGCTTTCGGAGGTTGATGCATCTGCTGGAACGTGACCGCCTGATGTATCCACATATTCATCATCTTCAAGGAATACGTCATCTGTACCGGATTCTTCTTCCTGAGATTCGGTATCATCGTCGAAGAAATCATCATCCGAACTGGATCCATCCTCCCCATACTGCTGATTCTCTTCTTCCGGATACTCGGTTTCATCGTCGAAGAAATCATCGTCTGAACTGGATTCATCCTCTCCATACTGCTGATTCTCTTCTTCCGGATACTCGGTTTCATTGTCGAAGAATACATCATCAGAATAGGATTCATCCTCTCCATATTGCTGATTCTCTTCTTCCGGATACTCGGTTTCATTGTCGAAGAATGCATCATCGGTAGCCGAATCATCCTCAGTCAGGTATTGGGAATTCCCTGCTTCGTATCCGGCATAGGCGATGCTGGAGGCAGCCGCAACCCCCATCATGGCGCTGGTGGCGTATCCGAGATTTACTTCATATCCGGATAGTGGGTCCGCCCCGATACTCAGGACACTGCCTTCTTCAAAGATTTCCTTATCCGTTGCCGATCTGAGTTCCGGTTCCTGTTTTTCGCTGAAGAGATCTTCTCGGGTATGGTATTTTTTCTTTACCTCTTCGTCATAGGAAACACGGATTTCATTGAGTTCTGCAATACGCGGAACGTTTTCGATTCCTGCAAGTACGATGATGACTCCTACATCCTTTGTGGATTTTACTGGGTAATCGCCGGCCCGCATCTCGAGACCTTTGATACTGTTGTCGATCCATCGCCTGATGGTCTGGAATCCTTTCATCGACAGTTCGTTTGATGGTCCGGTAATCAGGACCAATGCCTTGTTTGCTGTTGTCAGATCGCAGGGAATGGATACTTCTTCATAGACTGCACGTTTTGCCAGATTGACAATACGTGCGGTACGTTTGTGCCCCTCTTCCAGAAGATACTTCTCCATTCTGAAGCGATTGAGGAATCCAAGAAGTTTCTTTGGCAGTTCTTCAGCAGCATATCCGATAGAAACGATATCGGTATCTATCAGGGTATTCAGAACTTCTCCGGCATCGAGCACTACTTCTGCAGTTTCAATGCCGTTTTCCGTAATTTCGCCGGCACGAAGCAACAGCTCGACACGCCGGGTAAGCAGTTCGTTCAGTTCATCATGAACTTCGTTCACGGAAAGTTTGGAAGGTTCACGTATGACAATTCCGTCTTCTCCCAGAATTTCACGTGATTCTGCCAGTTTTGCGGCACGTTCTTCTTCCAGCCGGACAATCCATGTTTCATTGTCGAAGATGATTGCTGCACTGGCTACTTTTCTGATTGCTTCCAGTTCCGCCGCCGCACGGGCGGATACACGTGCGCCTTCATTGCGTGCAGGAATGGTCAGGATAGTGAATATCGGGTTGGCCAATGCGATACTCAGCTGTGTGATGATTGCCGGGAGTGCTTCACCCATCTTGCCTCCCAGTCCGGCACAGACAAAGACGGCATCGGCTTCATCGACAAGGGTGTCCGATAAATATCCGGTGATGTTTGACACATCGAAATCAGTCCCGAATTTGCAGGATTCCAGGTCTAGTCCCTTTGGAAGGAGAAGAATCCGTTTTTCCGGATCGATGGATTCCATGGTGGAGAGGAATTCTTTATCCGGAGAAAAAATGTAAGAGCGTACGCTTGTTATGCCACTTTTTAGATCATGGGCAGTGAGCATATTCGCAATACGGCATCCTGCTTTTCCAACACCTATGAGTAACGCACGCATTAATATTAAGGTAAATATTTGGTTTATCCCCATATAAGGCTCACCGTATTCCCATGGCATGGCTATTTTTGAGAAAAATCGTGAAAAGACCGATATTTGACATGATAATGTAATTATATTCCCACGCCACATAGGTAATTGAGGAAGCAGTATGGATGAAGCAAAACCGGTAATCGAGATTACGGCGTTACGGCGAAAAGATAAACGGAAAGCCGTTGACTGGGCAATCGAAGGAATGAAATTCGACCGCTATTTTACCAGCAAACGGCTTACCCGGTTGTTCGGATACTATTTCTGGTACGATACCTGCACTACTGCCACCCGAATGTACGGGGCCTATCTTGACGGCACATGCGTGGGCGTAATGATCAATACATTTGCAGGTGAACCGAAACCCTACAGTACCTGGTTCGGCAGAACATTCGTGCGTATTTTTCAATGGAGGGCAATGAAAAAGTATCCGGAGGATGCACTACGATACCATCAGACCAACGAAGAGATGTATCAGGAAGCATTCGGGAACAATCCCCCGGACGGATCCATCGACCTTCTTGCAGCGGATCCGCATTCGACGGTCCGCGGTATCGGTACGGCACTGTTGAATGAACTCATCCGGACTGATGCAGGAAAAGCAGTCTATCTGAATACTGACGGAGACTGCACTTATCAGTTCTACGAACACCGGGGATTTGAACGGGTCAATACACGCAATATCATGCTCAAATATGGAGACCGTGAGGTCCCGCTTGTCTGTTATCTGTATGCCAGAAAACTCTAGGGTTTTCTTATTTTTTTAATTTTTGAAAAAAGGTGTTTTAGAGGGAATCCCGCTTACGTGTCGGTCCGTGCGACGGGTTTCCTGGTGAGTTCTTTGCTTTGTTCTTCCGGCTCTTGCCGACTACCAGAAGGATAACGATAAGCAGGACAATGATTGCAGCAAGAGCTCCAAGACCTACCAGTGTTGTCGGGAAATTCTCCTTCATCAGGATGGTGACCTCGTTTTGGGTATTTGCCTGTACCGTACAGGTCACACTCTCTCCATTGTATCCCTCAAGCGATGCAGAGATGAGGATGGTTTTTCCCGGTTCGGCGGTTGCCGTGAATGTGCCGTCGGTTCCGGTAACCCCTTTGTTTGCTCCATCGAAGTACACCAGGGCGTTGGGTAATACTTTATCTTCGGTTCTTACGGTAACACGGACAGGTGTCGATGCATAGGTAAGGGTGATGATATAATCCGTCTTGTCCGTAGTGAATTCGATATCCTGGTTGTAGTTGTTGTATCCGTTGCAAGAGATGCTCACTGGATACGTTACTCCTGCAGTGTAGGTGGGCAGCTGTGCTCTTCCGTAACTGTCGGTATATGCAATGAGTTTTCCGTCGACAGTGACTGCAGCGCCGGAAACCGGTGATTTTGCTTCATTATAGACAAGAAGGAGAGGAGATACTTCTGCAATCGTCATAGGAATGTTGATTGCGGTATCCTCGGCAGCGATATATTTTGTTTCCGAATACGGAAGATACGAGTTCGCAGTCACCAGGATGGAATTGCTTGTTCCTCTGGCCATGATGGCATAGGCTCTGCCGTATGCGTCGGTTGTTATGGGTTCTGCATTGTTTACTTTTACTTCGGCATTCTGAAGCGGCTGTCCAGTGAGTGCATCGGTCACGGTAATCATGATCGGATTGTCCTGAGCCAGCTGTATATTCAATGGAGTTACCAGTGGTTGCGGATTGACGGATATGGATTTCAGGTTGGTGATATATCCGTCTTTTGAAACCTTGACACCGTATATTCCGACCGGAATTGTCTGGAATTCTACAGAACCGTCACCGTTGAGCGAGGTTACTTTCTGGTTGGTATATGATCCCCCATCCATGGTTATTTCGACAATAGCATTTGATACTGGATTGTGGTTGTCGGTGGTGTCCACGACAATTACCTGCAGCGTGCCGAATTCATCAGCGGCGGCAATTCCGCAGAAAAGTACGGCAACCAGGAGGATTCCTACAATAATTCGCTTTATCATTACCATAATTATCACGTTCTAAGATGATTATTGCATCGGTTTTTCGTAATTCATTGTATGCGTTTGACGAGCATGGAGGACAGATTCAGCGGTTTTGTTTCTTCGGCGATCTTTATCGCTTCCGTCAGTTTCCACTCTTTTTCCGCATAGATGGTGTAGAGGACATCCCCTTTCATGACACGTTCACCGACCATCTTGTTGATATGGATACCTGCTCCGTGGTCAAATGGTGATCCCGCAGCACGTGCGATATCGATGATCGGGCGGTTGGTAATGGAAGAGATATAGCCATCTGTTGGTGCGGGAACTTCGTATTTGAAATCTCCTGCCGGCAGGTCTGCGGCTTTGATTTTGCTGTCTCCTCCCTGGATTTCGATGATGTCCTGCATCTTTTTCCATGCTTTTCCGTTCCTGATAAGGGACATCGCGGCATCGTATCCGGAGCCTGCCGATGCGACGCCTGCCATTTCAAGAGCGATTCCTGCAATGGAACAGCTCTTTTCGATGAGCGGGCCGACACCGTCTTTCTGTTCCAGGATTCTCAGCGCTTCCGCGACTTCGAGATTGACTCCTATATCACGTCCAATCGGGGCACTGCCATCGGTGATTGCACATTCCACTTTCATGCCGAGACGTTTGCCCAGATCGATCAACTGACCTGCGAGAATCTTTCCATCCTCGATGGTGGGTACCTTTGTTCCCGGTCCGGTCGGCAGATCGATGACACAGATTTCGGATCCGACAGCCTTCTTCTTCGACATGATGCTTGCCAGCATCTGTCCGCGTGCATCGATCTTGAATGGATATTCGTACTGGATGATTATGTCGTCTGCAGGTGCGATATTGGTTGCACCTCCCCAGACGATAACCGCTCCAGCCTTGTTTACCATGGTCTCGATTTCCCGTGCAGTAAAGGAGACCGGTGCCAGTGCTTCCATGAGGTCGGCGGTACCGCCTGCGCCGGTGATCGCACGGGAACAGGTTTTTGGAATGAGCTGATTTGCGGCCCCTATGATTGGTACAACAAGCAGACTGATTTTATTTCCCGGAACGCCGCCGATCGAATGTTTGTCGACGACGGGTTTTCTCTTGAAGGTCAGCTGTTCGCCGGAATTCACCATGGATCTGGTGAGACTTTCAATCTCATCCATGTCCATTTTATTGATATATACGGCAGTCACATACGGCGCTATTTCCCGGTCGGTCAGGATGCCGTGGGTCATGTCATGGATGATGCTTTCTGTTTCTTCCGCATTCAGTTTTCCACCGTTCATCTTCTTCAGGATCGCATCAATGGACTTTGGCCGTTTCCGTGGATTGACATTGACCTTGTCGCCGGTGGAAATATTCATGGATTTTGCGACTTTTTCACCGATACCCAGATATCCGCGTTCTTCCCGGGGATCATAGATAAAAAGACTCAGGAATCGGGGGTTGTTTCCGTTTGGATCGGTTACTTCGACTTTTTCCCGCCATTTTATGCCGAGATCGGCAGCATCCGAAGGATGCATGGCTACGAAATCGTGGTTGATATCAAGGACATATGCCGTGAGTAGCATACTTGTATATTGTGTGCGCTATATTAATTGGTTTTTCCGTTCAGGAATGAAAAAAAGAGGATGGATTATTCGTATTTTTCGTGGAATACAATGTCTTTCAGGTCTTTCTTTTCGGCGAGAGTAATGCCGCCGACATCCGGAACACCTGCTGCGACAATGGAGACGAGCATGTATTTGTCTGGAACATTGACGAGTTTTCTGACATCTTCTGCATATTCTTTCTTGTCGCCTGCAATCCAGCATCCGCCGTATCCGTAGGCATGCAGGGCAAGCAGCATATTCTCGGTTGCAGCTGAACAGTCTTCGATTACGAACTTGTGGTCTTTTTCACCGAATACCAGAATGCCGACTCCGGCCCCGGCAATGAAGTTTCCGTTTGGAGCGAGTTCTGCAATCTTTGCGAGGGTTTCCTTGTTTTCGATCTGGACAAAGATCCATGGCTGCACGTTTCGTGCTGTGCATGCCTTGGATGCACATTCGAGTGCTTTTCTGATGAATTCCGGTGGGACTGGTTCGTCTTTGAATTTACGGCAGGAGTGACGGGACTGGATGACCGTGATTCCGAAGTTTGCAATACCTGGATTTCTTACATTCATGTTATCTACTATGCTATCTACTCTTAAGAGTTTTTCCACTCATCCTTATCAGTGAGAAGTGTGCAATACCTTATCAGCTCATCGAACAAATATATAAAAGAAAATGAGAGGATTCGGCAATCTATGAATCGATGGGTACTCGATGCTCTCTGCTGTCCGGTATGCAGAGGAAGCTTTATACTTTCAGAAATAAAGGGTAATGATACAGAAATTTCTGAAGGGATTCTCACTTGCAGCAAGTGTGGAGCTCGGTATCCGATTGAAGACGGGATTGCCGATCTCATCCCGGATAATCTACGATAATCATGCCATTAGTTGAAATTCAAATGAACCGTCTCGGCATCAACTCGATAGAGCTTGCCACCCGAGAAACCGAAGTTAGTGCTGGAACCGCACTCCATATCAGAGTAACAAATTATGGCGCTCCGACGCATGTGACCCTCAAGACCGACGGGGCGGCATACACTATCTTCACCTATGAAAATATCTACCTTGAAGCAGAAGCAGAGGTAAGTGTGCCGATTAAATCCGATGCACCTGCAGGAACGTTCACGGTGAATGTTATTTCCGGATACGGTCTGCGCAAGGAAGAGTTCCAGGTCCATGTCATCAAGCCGGAAGAACTGCCGCCGCAGCCGTCACCGCTCGAAGAAATGATGGCAGCAGAACTTGAAGGATCCGGGGAAATGAAGAAATCATCCTCCTCATCGCTCCTTGCACGCAAGATCATTGTGGCATCCATCCTTCCGATTGTTGCACTTGCCCTCATTCTGGTGTGGATCTTCGCGTTCCCGTTCTGGAACCCGGTGATGATTGTCTTAATCGTCTTTGTCATAATGCTTGCCGGAACTGCTATTGCATGGCTTTCGGCGCGTTAATCCTTTTTTTCGGTCTGTTGCTGGATCGCATTATCGGCGATCCGCAATCCCGATTTCATCCTGTTGCTCTCATCGGGTCGTTCATTGGACTGTGGGGTAGACGGCAGTTCTATTCTCCTAAGCTGGAACGGCTGATCGGTATTCTTGGATGGATCGTTACTGTCGCCATATGTCTTATTCCGTGTCTTCTTATCGCACGGTTTACGCCGACCTGGGTATTTGTTCTGTTCTCGCTCGTGCTTCTCTCATTTACTATCGGCTGGCGGTCACTCGAGGAACACGTGTTCAATGTCGAGACCGCACTTGCAAAAGGCGAAACGGAAGGACGGATTGCCGTATCCAGGATGGTGAGCCGAAACACTGAGAGCCTGACGCTCGAGCAGATCCGTTCCGGCGCATATGAATCGGCAGCGGAAAATCTGGTCGACAGTATCATTGCTCCGATTTTCTGGTTCGTTGTTTTTGAACTTCTGTTCGGTCTTGGTATCTGTGGTGCGGTCCTGTTTCGTGCCGCGAATACGATGGATGCCATGCTTGGATACCGGGATGACCGCATCCGTCTCGGCTGGTTCCCTGCCCGCATGGACGATATTCTGGCATTCATTCCGGCACGGATAACCGGTCTGATTCTTCTGCTTATTTTTGCGGTACGCAGGAGAGGAAAGGAAGCGGTTGCAGCATTCAAACGGGACAGAAGGAAACGTCCTGGATTCAACGGCGGAATTCCCATGAGTCTCATTGCGGGAGGGTGCGGAGTCTGTTTCGATAAACCAGGAGTATACCTGATCGGAACTCCGGAACGATCACTGGAAGACGGCGGAAAATCGATTATCCGTGTTCTGCGGGCGGCAACGATTATCGCAGGAATCATCGGCATCATCCTCATGCTGATCTTCCGGACTCCGGTTTTCCCGCCGTTCTGATTGCCAGGGTTTAGTATACAAAACGTATCTATTATTAATCCAGAAAGATAATTTACTGTGCTATTGGTGATATATATGTTTGAAAAACGTATTTTTCAGACTGAATTCAAGATTGCACTGGCGGAAGAACTTGAACGGCGGGGTATGAGCATCCGGAAACTTTCCGAGGAGACCGGCATCCCGTCGGTGACCCTGTATAAGATACTGTCCGGCGAACGTGACCCGCGGCTGTCGACCGTGAAACGGATTGCGGAGGTGTTCTCGCCGAACTACGGCAGGTTCATCGCGGTGATTGCCGCAAAATTCCTCCTTGATGACGTTGAAGGGACCAGGATATCCTGTGGCAGTATGGAATACCGTATCAAAGGATATGCGGCCGGAACCTATGATGAATGTCTTATCGCCGCGGTTCGTGCGAGAAATGAAGGAGCTTCGGGGATTATCTGTGCGCCGATCATCGCCTCGCTGATTGAAAAACTGGTTGACATTCCCGTTTCCATTCTGAAACCGGAAGCGCTTGCCATCAATTCTGCCGCGGAATCACTTGCAAAACGACTATAATGCGTGATGGTTACATTTTTCCCCGTTCCACGCCAAGATATCAGTACAATGAGCAGTTACTGGCTGATCCGCTGTCCGACCTGTCATAAATTCACGTATACTGACCAGTCCGGTTCGTGGAAACTCTGTCCGAGTTGTGGAGAGGTTATTTCGTTATCCAAAGCTCCGATTTATCTGGAAACTTCCAAACCGTCCGAAGCAGAAGAGCTCATCAGTGCCGTCGAACAGTATCTGCGGCAGACCGACAAGAAGGACCTGACCCGTGAGGAAGTCGCTCTGGTCCGTCAGAAATATAAGGAATGGCTCAAAGCCAAGAGAATCCAGGCGGCCAAGGAAGAACCGTTCAACGAAGTCGTGGAAGCCCCGCCGGTAGAAGGAAGAGCAGAAGATGAATATCATGAAAATCTTCCGCATGTCCGGGGAAAGATCAAAATCAAATAATCCTCTCTTTTTAGCGTGAATTCAGGTTGGTTCTTCGCTATCCAGATATGTAATCGATTAAAAAGAAGAATGCCTTACCAAAGGCGTCCGCAACGTGGACAGATGATTGCCGGACGTCTTCCGCATTTTGGACAGACCAGCTGACCGTGTGCATTCTGAACCAGTTCGGTTCCGCATTCACGGCAGTAGATTTGCCTGCTGAATCCACACTTGTGCGTGACAGTCATAGTATATAAGATAATTTTTTCTTATTCTATAATATTCTTCTCATCTCTGTGTGGGTGTCGGAATCAGTTACGCGAAAAAACTACCTCATCATGATGGTGGTAAGTTGAACCAGTGCAATCCGTAATTTAGGAAACAGAATCGCGAAAAAGGTAAAAGATTATCTTCTCAGTCTGGTGAGAAGAGCAGCTGCTACACCGAGTCCAAGCAGAATGCCCGCGAACGGTGCCGGCGATGCCTGAGTAGACTGTGCGGTCGGAAGTTGGTTCGGATCACGTGTGGATGCAGGCGGTACGGAGGTTGGTGCCGCGGTCGGCGATACCGTCGGTTCCAGTGTCGGTGCTGTCTGACCTGGCTGGAGAATGACAGAGCCGCCGGAATGGCTGGATGAACTTGGAGTGTACGGGATTGTAGTCATGCTGATTGGAACGAACGGCGAAAATGAGGTGATTCCCGTAACGGTGAATGTATAGATATCTCCCGTCTGAATATAACACGGTTTCAGATATTCCCATGCACCGTTCTTCTTGTGGGCAAGATAGACAGTATCAGGAGATGTTCCATTCAACTCTGAAACAGTCAGGTTGAATGTCACGGTCGCATTGTCGGAGCCGAGATTGCCGGTAAGCGTGATGTTGAAGACAGGAGATAATGTCTTTCTGATGCAGGAACCGTCAGAAGATGGTCCGGCGGTTTCCGGTTCATAGGTGATATCAACGGCAGTGACTGCCGTGGATGCATTCTGGATTGCAACAATCTTGACTACGTTTCCAGTATCGTTGAATGTAGCAACCTTTGCCGAGCCGGTATCTGCAAGCGATTCGTTCTTGACTGAATACACGGTCCAGTTCGCATACAGGGTAAGTGCATCGGATGTATTGATCCAGTTCCGTTCACTGTCCGTATATCCGGATACATTCTTTTCTAACGTGCCGGTGGTATTGACAAACATGACCCCGCCTACTGTTTCATTATGCCATCCCTGGAATACGTATCCGGTCCGTGTCGGAGCAATGACTGCAGGCACCAAGGAACTGTTGCCTTTGAGTGCATTTGTTACTGTAGAACCGCCGTTTCCTCCCCGGCTGTCAAGCGTAATCAGTGTTGCTTTGGTAATGGTTACATTGGTGTAATTGCTGGAATTAAGCGAGGTATCTTCATCGAAATACCAGTCATTGCACATCTGGCTGTAGGTAATTGGCGTTTCAGCATTCGCGAACCGGTGGCTATCCTGTAATTGGGAGATGTCAAAGGTGACAAAAGGCCTGATCACAAAGGAAGAGTTCGTTCCCTCGGCAACAATCTTTCTACAATCAGTTATGGTCAGTGTGGCTCCCTCACAATAATAATCATCCACAAAGAAAGCAAATCCGGCAAGCACTCCGTCAGCAATTGCATGTATGTCAGAATCACCATCAATCAGGATGTCACCCTCACAGGCATACACCGCAAAAGCTCTGGCTGTACCGGTGGTATTGGCAACTGCTGTTACCTTGGATGATCCGGAAATATGAAGAGAATCTGTGCCGTATAATGCCGTTGCACAAGGTTCAGAATAGGGATCTGCCAGGATGGTTGTTGATGTGGCATTTGCCTGTACTTCAGAAGAGGAAATGACAAGATCATGATATGCATACATCGAGTACGCACTTCCATGGGTGGAATTTACTGTTGCCGTAATGGCTGATGCATTCGTGATGGTGATATTTTGCGAGCAATACAATCCATATGCATCACACTCATCGCCAGAGGATTCAGCATTGGCGGTCACCGCTGCTGCGGAATCGATTATGATATTTCCAGATGCCAATATCGCTTGTGCATATCCGTCACTGCATTCAGCAGTTGTTTCAACAGTACTTGCATTTTCAATTATGATATTTGCCGAATCGGATACGAGAG
>DALTWN010000123.1 GCA_029987045.1 Methanocorpusculum sp. | reverse complement strand
ATATTTGTCGTTGCCCTAGTTAAAGTATGAATATTCGCGATATCATCATAGAGATTGTGTTCATTGTTCTCATGGCTCTTTCCGGAGTCATCGTCATCAGCCGGCTTTGGCAGGATGTAGTGACGGCAATCGGTGTTTTAATCCTTATTCTCGCATTCGGAGCACTGTTATTGCAGCTTATCATCAGAATCCGCAAACTCGAAGACGAGCTGCGTGCGCGCGAACGCAATATGCGTGGATACATGGAAGATTTAGGCAGACAACTGGTTGCAAAACAGGATAAGACCTCACAGACCATCATCGAAACTGTCGAGTCTCTGAAGACACGGATGTACCGCTGATATGGGAGTAGCCATCCGTTCGCTTCTGGACGGCTGTATCGAAAATCCCGGATGGGACAATCTGCAGGGAACCGCAGCTATCGATGCATACAATGCCCTCTATCAGTTCCTATCGGGCATCCGGCAGGCTGACGGGGAACCGCTCATGGATGAAGAGGGGCGTGTCACTTCTCATCTCAACGGGCTTCTCTTCCGTTCAGCAAACCTGATTGAAAAGAATATCACCCCCATATACATTTTTGACGGGAAACCCCCGGAATTCAAACGCAAGACCCTCGAGGAACGTAACCAAGCCAGGGAACATGCAAAAGAGGAATGGGAAAAGGCAGTAGCGACCGGTGACGAGGAAAGTGCTCGCAAATATGCGATGGCATCGACCAAAGTCGACACCTATGTCATCAATACCGCAAAAGAACTGCTGACCGCACTCGGTATCGCATGGATCCAGGCACCCGGAGAAGGAGAAGCGCAGGCATCCTTCATGGCACAGAAAGGGGATGTGAGCTTTGCGGTATCCCAGGATTACGATTCCCTCCTCTTCGGTTGTGACACCCTCGTCCGGAATGTCACCATCTCCGGCAGACGAAAAATCCACGGACGCGTGATTTCCGTTTTCCCCGAACGGATCTCTCTGAATCAGGTTCTTTCCTCCCTCGAGATAACACGGGAACAGCTGATCCAGATTGCACTGCTCATCGGTACCGACTACAACTCCGGTGTCAATGGCATCGGACCCAAGAAAGCTATCAAGATCGTCAAGGAAGGAAACTTCGAAGACAAGATTGTAGATGCAGAAAATGCTGCGGAACCAAAATATCTCATCAACTATTTCCTACATCCGGATGTCACCGAGGACTATACGATTTCCAAAGGATCCATCGACCGCGACAAAGTCTATGAACTGCTCTGTGAACGGCACGGGTTCACCCGTGACCGCGTCGAAGCGGGACTCGATAAGATCGATGCAAAGAAAGGCCAGGCCACGCTGGATTCCTGGTTCTGATTTTTAAATTCTTAAAAAAAGTACGGGAGTGGACCAAAGTCCGCCCTTTTTCCGGTTATTCTTCCTTCTTTTCTTCCGGCGCTGCGACAGCATCATCGCTGTCATCATCACGGACAATGGCAACACCCGTGACCTTGTCGCCTGCATCGACGCGGATTACACGGACACCCTGTGCCGCACGTCCCTGGACAGAGACATCTGCTGCATGCGTACGCATGACGATACCGCTTGCGGTGGTGATCACCAGATCATCGTTGTCGGAAACACCGACCGCTGCGACAACCGGTCCGCGTTCGAAGTTCGCGGTAATGGATTTGACACCCTGGGTTCCTCTGCCGTGACCCATGAACTCATCGAACTCGGTACGCTTACCGTATCCCTTGTCCGTCAGGAGGAAGAGATATTTCGCCTCCGGATCGACGAGCGTCAGGCCGCAGACGGTATCGCCGTTCTCATCGTATTTCATTCTGATACCGATGACACCCTGTGAACCGCGGCCGGTCGGACGTACGGCATCTTCACTGAATCTGAGCGTCTGACCGAACTTCGTGGTAAGAACGACATCCATTTTTCCATCTGTCTCGACGACATCGACCAGTTCATCGTTGTCAAGCAGCGTCATACCGATGATACCGCCGGTACGCGGACGGGAGAAGAGTTCCTGCGAGAACTTGCCGACACGTCCCTGCTTGGTTGCATAGAGGAAGTATTTCTCGGAATCGAATGACCGCAGCGGAATGACCGCAGATACTTCTTCGTCGGTCAGGTTCAGCAGATTGACGATTGCCTTTCCTTTTGCGGTACGTGACCCTTCCGGAATATCATAGACACGGAGCCAGTATGCACGACCTTTGTTCGTGAAACAGAGCAGATAGTCATGGGTACTTGCCATGAACACACGGTTGACGATATCCTCTTCCTTGGTGGTCATACCGGAAACACCGCGGCCGCCGCGTTTCTGCTGGCGGTAGATATCGACCGGAACACGCTTGATGTAGTTCTGTTCGGTCAGGGTCACCAGGACCTGTTTGTCTTCGATCAGGTCGAGGACATCGATATCGGTGTTTGCCGCATAGTCAATCTTCGTCCGGCGCTTGTCCGCATAGGCAACGCTGACTTCGTTCGTCTCGTCCTTGACGACGGATAAGATGTTTGCGTCGGATGCGAGAATCCAGGCAAGGTGTTCGATGAGTTTCTGCAGGTCGCCTGCTTCATTCTTGATCTTCTCTTCTTCGAGAGCCGCCAGACGACGGAGCTGCATCTTGAGAATCGCATCCGCCTGTGCCGGCGAGAATCCGAACTTGTTCACCAGATTGTCATGTGCTTCAACCGTGTCTTTCGAGCCGCGAATCGTTGCAATGACTGCATCGATCATGCTGATGGCTTTCAGAAGACCTTCGAGGATATGCAGACGTTCTTCCGCCTTTCTCTTGTCGAACTCGCTTCTTCTGCGAACGACATCCATACGGTGGTGGATGAAGTTCTTCAGGAGTTCCGGCAGGGAGAGAATCTGCGGTTTCTTATCGACAATGGCGAGATTGATGACACCGAAGGACGATTCAAGCGGCGTGTGCTTGTAGAGCTGGTTCAGTACAATGTTTCCCTGTACGTTCTGCTTGAGTTCGATGATGACTCGGATACCGTCCTTATCGGATTCATCACGGATATCAGCAATGCCTTCAATCTGTTTGTTTTTGACAAGTTCCGCAATCTTCTCGATCATCAGTGCCTTGTTGACCTGATACGGAATCTCAGTAATGACAATCTGCTCGAAGTTCTTCTTCCTGTCCTCGATCTCAGCGACACCGCGGACAACGACTTTGCCCTGGCCGGTCAGATAGGCGTTGCGGATACCTGCATCGCCCATGATGACACCGCCGGTCGGGAAATCCGGACCCGGCATGATCTTCATCATGGCAGGAATATCCATTTCCGGATTGTCTATGTATGCATTGACCAGTTTACATACTTCACCGATATTGTGCGGAAGCATGTTGGTCGCCATACCGACCGCAATACCCATGGACCCGTTCACCAGAAGGTTCGGAATCTTACTTGGAAGTACATCCGGTTCGAACGACGATTCATCGAAGTTCGGAACCATATCGACGGTTTCCTTATCGATATCCTCGAGAAGCGACTCGGCAGTCTTGGTAAGTCTTGCTTCCGTATAACGCATTGCTGCCGGCGAATCTCCGTCAATGGAACCGAAGTTACCCTGACCATCGACCAGCGTATAGCGGTACGTGAACGGCTGAGCCATCTTGGCGAGCGTATCGTAGATAGCGGTATCACCGTGCGGGTGATAATTACCCATAGTGGCTGCAACGGCTTTTGCCGACTTCTTGTACGGATTCGACGAGGTATTGTTCTCATCATGATACATCGCATAGAGAATCCTGCGGTGTACCGGCTTGAGACCATCACGGACATCCGGAATCGCACGACCGATAATGACACTCATCGCGTAATCGATGAAACAGGTCTTCATTTCATCTTCGACATTCACCGGCTGAATCTTGTGACCTTCCTGAGGATTGAATTCCTCCTGCTCAGATGTCAAGGTTCTTCACCTCCCCTGCGTGGCGTTTGATGAATTCCTTGCGGGGAATAACATCATCTCCCATAAGCTTCTCGAAAATCTCGTTCGCATAGCTTGCATCCTCGATCTTGACCTGTTTCAGTAC
>DALTWN010000122.1 GCA_029987045.1 Methanocorpusculum sp. | reverse complement strand
GACACTATCTTCCCATTGCCGCATCCAGTTTACGATTGGATCGTCAGAATCTGCATTATTTCCTGCGGCGGTTCCGGAATGAGGAACGCAGTTATCGGACGATGATAGAGACCTGCCAGTTTTTTCAAATCGGAAAACGATAGTGTCACCGATTCATGAGACCGGAGATACTGATCGAATCTCTCGCGTGAAATTCCAATCGTGTCAAGGACAGACGATGGAGTACATCCCGAGGTACGGTATAGCCACGCAAAGACATCGGCACTAATGGAAATTTCGAGAGAATTCACCGTCATATTGTATAATACAGTAATTGTCGCAGGTGATTTAAAACATTTCGGAACTCGGTCGGAGTACGGGATTTTACCGGGAAAAAAAGTGTTGAAAATTTAGCTGCAGCCGGACCATCCGCAGTGCTTGCAGATACCCATGTTGCATCCTTCACCGAAGTCGAGCGGTTCTCCGCATTCCGGACAGCGGTGGACATTCTTCTTCTCTCCCGGAACATCCGGAACATTCGCCTTGACCTGTTCGACTTCCCATTTGTCGAGGGTCGCGATCGTCTGATTGGTTGCGGCAAGTTCGATGCATTTACCGACGACATCAGCACAGGAGACTCCTTCAGCCTTTGCGTTCTTGAGGGCGGATACACAGTGGACCTTCGCGAACTGCTTGACGAACTTCTCGTACGGAACACCGTTCTGCAGTCCAGTACTGATACTGCGTCCGAGTGCATTGCTGTTCGCCTCGCATCCTGCACCGACCGTGCGGATGAACACTTCCATCGGTTTTCCGTCGTCCGTGCAGTTGACGGTGATGTAGAGTCTGCAGCATCCGGACTGGGCAAGGAATGTCCGTCCGGTCATCTCACGCGGGCGGTGGAAATCGAGCGACGGAACGACTGCCGGATTCGCCTGTTTCTCGACGGCCGAGACGAGCGGAACGGCGGTCGCCGCTTCCTGTTTCTTCTCTGCATCCGTCTTCTTCTCGAGTGCAAGAACGACATCTTCCCGGGACCCGGTGCGGTAAAGGGTCATGCCCTTGATACCTTCCTTCCAGGCAAGAATAATCGCCTGACCGACATCCTCCTTGGTCGCGGAAACCGGCATGTTGATGGTCTTGGAGATGGATGCATGCACGTATTTCTGGAACGACGCCTGCATCAGCACATGGTCGCGCCACTTGATATCGAGTGCGGTCTTGAATACGGCACGGAACGATTCCGGCAGCCATGCGAGATCCTGGACGGTTCCGGTCTCATGCACATGATCGATGACTTCCTGCTGCTTCTTTTCGGCATCGATACCGGAAAGTCCCATATCGGCAATCACGCGCTTGAGTTCCGCCTCGAAATAGGGGTGGACCAGGACGAACGATTTGCCGACGGTGTTCCTGCGGGTATATGCATACGAGAACACCGGTTCGATTCCCGACGAACAGCCGGCCAGCAGCGAAATAGTTCCGGTCGGTGCGATCGTGGTGAGTGCGGCGTTCCTGATGACGATGCCGCGTTTGTCCCAGACACTGCCCTGATATGCCGGGAACGTTCCCTTCTCTTTTCCGAGGCGGATGGACTCGTCGACTGCCACATCGTTGATGCGTTTCATGACCTCCATACAGAAGTTCCTGCCGGTATCGCTGTCGTAGGGGATACGCATCATGAGCATGGCATCATGGACACCCATGAGGCCGAGACCGACCTTGCGGGTCCGGGTCGTGGATTCTCTGATCTGGTCGATCGGGAACACGTTCTTGGAGATGACGGCATCGAGGAACCGAATCGCCATACGGGTGATCCGGTCGAGGCTGACATAATCGAGGTCGTCGGAACCTGCACGGACGAACTTGGAGAGGTTGATGCTGCCAAGGACACAGGATTCGAACGGAAGAAGCGGCTGTTCTCCGCAGGGGTTGGTGGTATCGATCGCACCCAGCTGCGGGGTCGGGTTCATGCGGTTGATGGTATCGTAGAACAGAACACCCGGTTCTCCGTTTCTCCAGACACCTTCGATAATGCTGGTCCAGATTTCGCCGACCGTGACGGAAACGCCGGTGTTATCGGTGATCCAGACCTCGTCGAACTTTCCGGCCTCGACCATTCTCATGAACTCGTCGGAGACCATGACCGAGATATTGAAGTTGGAGAAATCGCCTTCCTTCGCCTTGCAGCGGATGAATTTCATGATATCCGGATGCCAGACATTGAGAATGCCCATATTCGCACCGCGGCGTCTGCCGCCCTGCTTGATGACATCGGTCGCCGCATTGAAGACCCGCATGAAGGAGACCGGACCTGATGCGACACCGTCGGTCGACCGGACCGGCGACCCTTCCGCACGCAGATGCGAGAAGTTGTATCCGGTACCGCCGCCGGACTGGTGGATGATCGCTCCCCAGCGGATGGCATCGAAGATCTCCGGCAGCGAATCGTTCACCGGCAGGGTGAAACAGGCAGACAGCTGACCGAGCGGCGTGCCTGCATTCATCAGTGTCGGCGAGTTCGGCAGGAACTCGAGATTCATCATCGAAGTAAAATATTCATCTCTTTCCGCGGGAGTCTCCCCGAGGGCATTCGCTACACGTTTACAGACGTCTTCGAAGGAAGTTTCGCCTGCGCGGAAGTAACGGGCAGCCAATATACTGTCTACTACAGAGTCCGTCATTTCATCAACCTCAAACTATACTGATAATTTTGTATTGAGGCATATTAATGGGTACTATTCTCCTCCACGGGTCCCGGAATCACCGCATTCCGCAGGTTTCACGAAGAAATTTTCCTGTCGTTTTTTCCGGAAATTATGCGACAAATTCTGCATTTTCAGCAGATATCGTCACGAAAAAAGACACCCCTTTTTAACGTGTTCCGGAAATCGCCGGTCGAAGGACCCTGATGAAATACGGCAGGATTCGGCGTCTTTTTCTTACCACTCATTCTTGAGTACGTGCGTGCTTTCGGACCGCCGAAACGGTTTCGCCTGCCTGAGACCGGAGAATCCGGGATTCTTTACGGGATATCTCCCCGCTGGCGGCGTTTTTTGCATCCGCGCTCCCGTTTCCGATAAAAAACAAACGCTTAAATCGTACCGAATGGCATGTTATTAGCGACATTCATGGTAGTACCTTCAAAAATATTCTTCACCAAGGGCGTCGGAGTCCATGAAGAACAGCTGATCTCGTTCGAAATGGCGCTGCGTGACGCAAAGGTCGCACCGTTCAACCTGGTCACCGTCTCCTCCATCCTCCCGCCCGATGCGGCGATCGTCTCCCGCGAAGAAGGCCTGGAACACCTGCACCACGGCGAAGTCGTCTTCTGCGTCATGGCACGCAACAGCACGCAGACCGCCGGCGAACCGGTCGCGGCATCCGTCGGCCTTGCAACGCCGATGAACCTGCATCACCACGGCTATCTCTCGGAATACCATTCGGTCGGCGAATCCGGCAAGACCGCGGGCGCCCATGCGGAACGACTGGCGGATATCATGCTCAAGACCCTGATGGACGAACATACTCCCATGAAGACCAGCCATATCGCCGCCAGTGCACAGGGTACGGACGGAAAATGGACCACCGTCGTGGCGCTTGCCGTCTTCGTCCCCTGAAATTCACCTATTCGGTAAAGAAAATCGTAATAATATATTCCATATCGGCCGAAAGACGCATCGGCACGAACCTGGCCGATACCTTCACCGCTTTTTTCCCGAACTGTACGCTGTCCGCGGCAACGACCTTCTGCCGGTGTGCTGCCGCTTCCTCCAGCGCACGGGTCAGTTCCGGCGATTTCAGGTCACGCATCATGTCGTGGATCGTCAGATTCAGCAGTTCGCCGCGGCCCAGACGGAAAAACCGTTCCGCATCGCGGTTGACATAGTAGTAGCGGCCGGTCTTCAGGTCGGATACCGTGATGATGGCAGGAATGTTCTCCATCACTCCGTCGAGGAACAGACGCCAGCGCTTTTCGCCGAGTTCCGCCTCGTATCTGCCGGAGATGTCGTGGATCGCACCGCTGTATCCCCGGAATCCGCCGTCGGTCAGCG
>DALTWN010000121.1 GCA_029987045.1 Methanocorpusculum sp. | reverse complement strand
TTTTCTCGAATCTGGCAAGTACCGGTATCTATGTCTGTGATCCGGCCATTTTCCAGCTGATTCCGGAACATACCAAGTTCGATTTCGCAAAAGATCTTTTCCCGCTCATGATGGACCGCGGTCTTCAGATCAACGGATGGCTTGCCCGCGGAAACTGGACGGATGTCGGAAACCCGGTCATGCTTCGTGCGGCAGAGAAATGGAAACTGCAGGAGAATGTATCCACCAGTGTCTTTGGTACGCTTAACATCAAGGATGCCCATGTTGTCGGCCCCGTATCCTTTGGTGACGGCATCACTCTTGGTGCAGGCAGCCGTGTTGTCGGACCGGTCCTGATTGGCAACGGGGTGACCATCGGTGAAAATGTTCTCATCGGTCCGTATACCAGTATCGGCGACAACTGTGTCATCAAGAACAATGCGAAGATTTTCTCATCGTCGATCTATAATGGCGTAGTTATCGGCACGAACACGACGTTGTCCGGTTCGATCATCGATATCGGAACGACAATCGGTGACAATTGCTCGATCGAACACAATACCGTCGTCGGTCCGCGCTGTGTTCTGCGCAACAATATTACCGTGCATTCCGGCATCAGAATCTGGCCGGATGTCATTGTCGAAGCAGGTACTGCCGTAAAGGAAGTCCTGCTGAATGACAAATACGATACCCGCTACGAGGGATCGTAATCTTTTTTTTTGAGAGCTATTTCTGATCAGTAAAATAGAGATAGAATCAGGATTATTCTAATCGTGATTATATATGTGCAGACTTAGTTCCTGACAACCGTGCCTACCAGATAGTGGCGGCGGTTTTCGGTGATTTTTACGGAAAGTCTGGTTCCAAGCGGAATCTGTTCCATGATGACGATATTCTGATAGGTTCTGTCGCGTGCGGTTACACTGTCGCTTCGTTCAGTTTCCGTCACGATACATTCCAGGACTTTGCCGACGAGGCGATCGCCGTTGGCATCATAGACGCTGTTCACGGCGTCGGTCAGCGCTTTCGACCGTTCCTTTTTGACGGGTTCCGGAATCCGTTTCCATTTTGCGGCAGGTGTTCTTGGACGCACGGAGAACCGGGTGATATTGACTTTTCCGGGTCTGGTCCGGAGAATCTGTTCGACCGACAATGCGGCGTCTTCATCGGTTTCTTCCGCAAATCCGGCAATATAGTCGGTACAGATACGAATGTCCGGGTAGGCCGCGCGTGCACGTGCAATGATCTCTTCGTATTCGGCGGTCGTGTATCTGCGTCCCATGCGTTTCAGCACGGTATCCGAACCGGATTGGACAGGAATGTGCAGGAACAGGAATATTTTCGGATTCTGCAGAACATCCAGGTATGCATCCAGAATCGGTAGCAGGGTGTCAGGATTCGCCATACCCACCCTGATTCTGAAATTGCCTTCCAGATTACCGAGTGCACGCAGCAGGTCCGGCAGCCGTTCGTTTCGTTCCGGGTTGTCCAGTCCCCAGGATGCGGTATCCTGTGCAGTCACCTGCAGTTCACAGGCTCCGGCTGCGATATATGCCTTAGCCTGCGCCACAATGTCTTCCAGAGAGAAACTTGCCAGTTTTCCCCGTGCATACCGGGTAATGCAGTACGTACAGTGTCCGCTGCATCCGCGGGCGATCTGCAGGACTGCAGTATGGGCGGGGGGCACGGTTCCGACTGATTTCCAGCAGTCATGGATGATATCTGGCATGATGATATGGGCATGCGGATACCGCGATCTGAGATGCGCTTCTGCAATTGGCGGCAGACATCCGGTAACGAACAGCTCCTTTGTTTCGAACAAGGTAAGCCGTTCGTACATGTGCTGCTCGGTTTTGTCGATGACGACACAGGTATTGATGAGTATGGCGTCGGCTTCGGCCGGCGTCGATACGATGGTACATCCTTGGGATTTGGCTATTTCAAGGATCTTTTCGGTATCTCCGGCATTGTAGGTACACCCGTAGGTCTCGGTATAGAGCCTTACGTTCTTTAGCCTGGAGAAATCGGATGTGCCGGATACTTCCATGCTTTACTTATTTGGCAGGCTAACAAGAAAAAATATGCGTGAAATCACCGACACTTTAATATCTCAATAAAACCCATCTAATTAGGCATATAGCCCGTTAGTGTAGTGGTCAATCATGCGGGACTCTGGATCCCGCGACAGCAGTTCGAATCTGTTACGGGCTATTTCGGTTTTTTGTTGTTCTTGTAACTCATTCTTCAAAGAAGAGTATAAACTTTAAAACTGCGTATATTACTAACAGATATGAAGCTCATACGTGCTCCCACGCTTTCCCGTGCCCATGAACTTGTCGTGAAATACATTCTCGAGAAAGGCTATTACCTCAAGACCGAGAATGGCGAAGAAACGATGGAAACTGAGGAAATATGCATATGTGTCGATACTCCGTTCGAGAAACCGATGGTTTCCCCGTCGTCACGGTTCAAGGAATCGTTCCTTGAAGAATATGCGCACAATCTGATCAATGGTTCGGATGCCGTTTTTGAATATGATTACCACGGCAGACTCTTTGACTGGGGGTGCGGACTGAAACTCGAGTCGGAGATTCATCAGGACCAGATCCAGTATATCATAGATAAACTTTCAGAGAATCCGGAAAGCCGCCGCGCTCTTGCAATCACCTGGTGTCCGCCGGTCGATGAGAAACTCAATGACTGTCCGTGTCTGCAGCTGGTTCAGTGTGTCGTTCGTGACGGAAAACTCGATATGAAGATCATTTTCAGAAGCAATGACATGCTCTCTGCAGCAGGTTCGAATATGTATGCCCTTGCCTGCCTGCAGAAACACATTGCCGACGCTCTTGGCATTCCGGTAGGTTCCTATTGCCATATCTCGCTTGTTCCGCATGTCTATTTCAGGCGTGACGCTGCGGATATTCCGCCGTTCTGCAAACAGGGTGCAGAGTTCACGCCGATTCCGGAAGTCTGCCGTGCCTGTGGTCAGTGTCCAAAGGCGAAACGGTAGATGGCCATCTCTTATTTTTCTAAAATTCTCTTTTTCATTGCCGGGGTCTATTTCATGGGTCTTGGCGTCGCCCTCTCGGTGACGGCCAATCTCGGTACTTCCCCGATATCCAGTCTGCCATATGTATTGAGTCAGATTACGCCGTTTACCATGGGTACCATGACCGTCGCCATGAACATTGTATTCATTGTTCTCCAGATCCTCATTCTGCGTAAGCAGTTCAAGCTGTGGTATCTTCTGCAGCTACCCGGACTTCTGCTGTTCAGTGCGGCAATCGATCTGAATAATTATCTCCTGTCCGGCATTGTCCCGGAGGCATACTGGCTTCAGTTCCTGATCATGCTCCTCGGCTGTGTTGTTCTTGGATTTGGTATTGCTCTTCTTCTCAAGGCAGATATCTTCATGATGCCCGGGGATTTCCTGGTCAAAGTCATTTCCGATAAGACCGGCAGGAATTTCGGTCGTCTGAAGGTTTGTTTTGATGTGGTTCTCGTGGTGATTTCCGTCACGGTATCGCTTATCTTCCTGCAGCAGGTCGTAGGGGTCCGGGAAGGATCGCTGGTTGCCGCTCTTACCATCGGTTTTATCGTCAATTTCTTCAGCAGATACCTGTTGAAAAACCCTGTTTCCCGCCGATAATGCTCTATTCCAAATCTTTAAACCGCTACATCGCGTATATATGAATATTATGAACACTCAAGACTGTATCGCAGGAGCATTTGCCGGTGAATCACAGGCAAGAAACAAGTATAAAGTATTCGCAGAAGCAGCAGATGACGAGGGTTACTCCCAGGTCGCAAAACTCTTCCGTGCAGCATCCCTTGCAGAAGAAATCCACGCACGCAGACTGATGCGTGTCGGCGGCTACATCGGTAACACCGTTGCAAACCTCGAAGCAGGTATCGCAGGCGAAACCGAAGAGTTCACCCACATGTACCCGTCCTTCATCGAAGTTGCAGAGAAGGAAGGCAGACAGGACGCTATCATCACCTTCGAGCACGCAAAGAAGGCAGAAGCAGAACACGCAGCACTCTACACCAAGGCACTTGCAGCAGTCAAGGCAGGCAAAGACATTGAAGTCAAGACCGTCTACTTATGCCCGGT
>DALTWN010000120.1 GCA_029987045.1 Methanocorpusculum sp. | reverse complement strand
ATAGCAGGGAAGTACATCGATTCCGGCAAGACAGAACCATTTGCAGTTCTCATAAGCACGGTTTTCAATGGCGTCAAGTGCCGAGTACAGATAGAGGGCTGCAAGCATCTCCCGTCCTTTCGAGGAGAGCATATCGGCTGTGGTTGCCAGTTTCCGCTGTACGAGTTCACGCGCCCGGTCGAGTTTGTAGAGTTCCGCTTTTCCGTTCAGTACGGCATCTGCAGCGGATTCAAGTTCGGCGGTACTGCGGATATCGGTGAATATATGGCGGAGAATGGTTTCTGCTTCACGCTTTTCACCGGCACGTTTCAGGTATCCGGCATAGGCGATACCGCCGCTGATATATTCGGTACGATAGGCGCGATAATACCAGTCTTTTGCCTGTGATTTCGATTCTGCTGCCTCGTAGGCTTCCCCGATCTTTGCGAGGCATATTGCTTTCGGATACGGAGAAAGGGTTACACTGACGATGCCTGCCACTTCTTCCTTGCTCCGTACTTCGCTCAGGAATGCGATGAACCGGTCGATGATGAGTTCTGCGGTATCGACATCGAATGACTCTTTGCCCATTTCCTTTGCAATCAGTGTACGGTAAATCGAGTTCGCTGCATCTCCGTTCCCTGCGAGGAGTGCCAGCTCGGCTTCGACCAGATGATAGATTGCATCGTTTTCCGTTCTCAGAAGTTTGGAAAGTTCGAATTTTGCTATATCGTAATTGCCCTGCAGTTTTTCCAGAAGAATATAGGAAAAGTGTATGGTAACCATGTTGGAATCGATAGGTCCGTCTTCTTCTTCGAATCCGTCGAGTGCTTCACGGTATGCTTTTTCTGCTGCGGTCGGATCGAGAGCAGACAGTGCTTCCAGGCAGATACGCAGATATGCATGGTCTCCGGTCTCCGTCCATCCCTTGTGTGCGGCATCGAGACATTCCTGATACTGTTTGGCGGTAAGAAGCGCTTCGGCGTAGGTCAATGTTATCGAATCCGGGCCGAAATGCTGAATGTGCAGGGATACTGCTTCTTTCGGTTCGCCGATCTTGACGAAGATGTCCTCCAGCTTCATGACATCTTCTGGTTTCTTATCGGTCCGAACAACCGCACGGAATGCAGGAATTGCACCGCGGAGATCGTTTTCTGCAATCAGCGCTTCTGCATAGCTTCTGACGGCGGCAATGTTGTCGGGGTCAAGTCTGAGTGCTTCCGCATATTCGGCAATGGCTCCATCGCGTTCTTTCTTGGTCAGGACGTCACCGAGATACCCGTGCAGGTACGACGAGTTCGGCATTATTTTGATGAGTGAACGCAGCAGGGTTTCTGCGATATCGTATTTTTCCGTTGCGATGTAGCTGCGGGCCGCAAGCAGCATCAGTGCCGGGTCGGTTGTTCCCGATGCAAGTGTCAGGACCTCGCCGTAGTCACCTCTATCAAAGAGAGCCATGGCAGAGGAGAGGACCGTTGCATCGGATGGGGTGGTAGCTGGTTCCATATTTTTGTGCTGTATATTAGTTCTGCAGTGCTGCGAGGATTGCAGTTCCGAATGCTTTTGCATCGAACATCGATTTTGCGGTAACGACCTTTCCGGAGGTGACGACCTTTTCATCGACGAGTTCGACTTTGTCGAGATCGAAGATGCGTTTGCAGGCAGGGGTATTGAAGGTAGTCGCTTTCTTACCGGCAAGCAGTCCGGCTTCGGCTAAGATGACCGGAGAAAGACTGATTGCTGCAGTCACTTTTCCTGCATTGCCCATGACATTTGCGATATCGATGAGTTTCTCGTTTCTCCAGAGTTCATCCTGGCATCCGATACCGCTTGCAATCACTAGACCATCGTAATCGGCCGGATTTACTTCATCAATGGTCAGATCCGGTTCGACGAGTTCGCCGTGCATCCCAGAACAGATTCCCTTGCGGGTGGATGCGGTAACACAGGTTATTCCTGCTTCGGTCAGGATTTTTTTCGGGACGGTATATTCTTCATCCATGAATCTGTCGGATGCAATTGCAAAAAGAACTTTCATGGAATGATATTGGTGTTATGAAGGGATGAATATATGTGTTATTTATCCTCGTTACAGCCCGAAAATCTTGGCGATTATGAAGAAGATTACCCAGCCGACGAGGGCTGCAAACGGAATGGTTACCAGCCATGCGATGATCATCTTGCGTGACATCTTCCAGTTGACCTGTCGTGCTCCGCGGGTCATTCCGGTACCGATGATTGCGCCGCCGACGGCATTCGAAGTAGAGACCGGGATACCGAACAGGGTAGTCAGCGTAAGAACGGCGCTGCTTGCAAGAGATGATGCGACGCCCTGATACGGCATGACGCGGGTAATCCCGGACCCGACATTCTTGATGATTTTGCGTCCGCCGAAGAGCATGCCTGCAGCGAGCGATACCGCCGCCACGACTACAATCCAGAATGGCAACGGATCGTTCGCTCCCACAATGCTTACGGAAACCATGATTGCAAAGATGATTCCCATGCCGTCCTGTCCGTCCTTACCGCCAATGGTAAGGGCAAGGGCAGCTGCTCCGACGACCTGCAGGCGTTTGAACCAGATATTGAGTTTCAGGGTAGATCCTTTTGCACAGCGTGCAACGATACGTGCGAGGATTACGGTGAAAATATAGGAAATTACGATACCCAGAACTGGGGAAACCAGGACGAAAAGAAGGATGCCGAAGATACTTCCTCCGGCAAAGATACCGACGATCATTGCGACCGGAATCGCGAGAATACTGCAGAATCCGGCTCCGGCTCCGATGTGTTTCCAGATGGATTCTTTGAGGAGCAAAGCAGCAATCAGACCGAGAATGACCCCGACGATTGCTCCTCCGATCATGTAATAGAGGGTTCCAAGCAGTTCCTCGACAGATGGCCAGAAGATGGACCCCCAACCAGCTGCAGCGATGCCTGCCCCCACCATACCACCGACCAGTGCACGGGTCGCAGAAACGGGAATGCCGATGTGTGTATAGAAGGTGACACAGGCAATGGCGCTGATGGCAGCGACCAGCATTAAAATAGGGGTAATATAGATTGGATTTACAATACCGCTGCCGATGGTTTTTGCTACAGCGGTCGAGAAGATGAATGGCCCGATAAGACAACAGATTGTTGCCAGGATCATGGCTTTTCCCGGGGATATTGCATGTGTTGCCACTGCAGTCCCGACCGCGTTCGACGCAATGTTCCTGCCGTTGCTGAAGTTGAAGATCAGGGCAATGATTACGCCGGCGATAACGAGAATGAGTGACAGTGTGTCCATGGTATCTAGGTGTGTCTGATGAGGATTCCTGTCATGACATCAGCAAGATCTTCACATTTATCGGCTGATGCTTCAAGGTGTTCGTAGATGTCCTTCATTTTCATGATATAGAGAGGATCGTTCGTGGAGAACAGGCTTCTCAGCGCTTTTGTCTCCAACTCATCGGCTACGTTTTCCAGGCGGTTGATCTCTTTGATGGATTCCTGTAATGCGTTGACATCTTTCAGAGTCCGCAGATGTTTGACCCCTTTCTGGATTTCTTTTGTGGCGTCCAGAAGACACTTTGCGATATCCAGGAGATGCGGGTCGGGTTTATCGATATTGTAGATGACCAGGAACCGTGCGCCTTCGTCCATGAAATCGACGATGTCATCGAGGGTATTTACGAGTCGCGAGATCTCTTCCGGTTCGAACGGCGTTATGAAGGTCTGGTTGAGTTCATCGTGTGCTCGGTGGGTGGCCTCATCCCCCCGGTGTTCGATTTCTTTCAGCACATGGTATTTTGCTTCAATATCTCTATAATCGCTGAAGATATCTACCAGCTGCGTTGCTGCTTCCACGGCAATTTCAGCTTGGAGTTCGAACAGTTCGAAGAATACCTTCTCTTGGGGTATCATAAGGTCTTTCAGACTCATCGGGCCACCTTTTCTCCTCTTACTTTTTTGGAGAAACACCTATTAAGATTATGTATATACTCTATAGTTACTATATATCCTATATAGATTCAAGAATGACTGGGTTTATCTTTCTGTACGACATACGCTACTGCAGAGAATCGTCTTATGTTCTTAATTGGTGAAGCTCTCGTTGGTGACGGTCCGG
>DALTWN010000119.1 GCA_029987045.1 Methanocorpusculum sp. | reverse complement strand
TGCAATAATCATTATTCCATACTTCATTGCTTTCTTCATCATACTTTAGCAAACTCCTTATCTCCACACGACAGGGAGATAATAATATTGTAATAGTCTGTTTCTATCGTATATATGCATATCAGGTGTATGCCACCCATCCCGGAAAGATGAAAATATGGATGAATTCCATAAAAAATCAATCAATTTTATCCGATTTTAGCAGAATATTGCCTACAATACTATTACAATAGCCACTCATTTCCACATATTCTCCCGCAGTGCCAATATCCTCCTTCCTGTACTATCCCAACGAACACTCCCTTTTCCTCCACCCGTATTATACCATCCCCACTATCCAGACACCGTCGCGGATGCTCTGTAATCCCCCACCATCCACCTCAGAGCACCTGTGCATCCGATTCCTGGATGACGACGGTCGTGGTCGTTTCTCCGGTCTGATGGACTTCCTGCCGGTCGGACCATTCTTCCGGTCTGCGGTTGTTCAGGTAATATTTCAGCAGCGACGGGTCCGCGGGCATGTGTTTCTTCGTGGTCACCCGTTTGATCCCGTCGTCGCTTGCCTCTTCCCGTTCTTCGACGAACTCGTAGCCGTGGACGCGTTTCAGGAGCGAATCCTCGACGTGGTCGCTTGCGGCATCGTATGCCTTCTCGATGGCGTCGGCGAACGGCGGGTACTTGCGTTTCCAGAGGATGATGGTATCATAGGACACGCAGAACATCAGGGCGAGAGCGGTGTTCGTCGGTCTGAAATAGCGGTCGGAAGCGGCCCGTTCCAGGATCTTGTCGGGAACCTTGTCAGTGTATCTCATTTCCGTATTTTCCGTATCGGGTATTTAGACATTGTCTGCTCTTTTCCATAAGAGCGGAGATCGTCTGCCGGAATCGAACCGGCACCGGGCCAAAATGCAAACCCTGACGATTGAGAGGAGGTGAGTTCCGGGCTGATAGGTGTGTGTGTATGTGTGAAAGACAATGATTACCGAAGCGATTCTTCTGCGTTGCATGGAGCGTATCCGCATCCTTCCCGTCCCGATCCGATTCAGCCCGGAAAGAATCGGGTGTTTCGATTTATACCCCCCGCAACAGGGCAAACGGGGCAATCTGACACAGTAATTCGGAATTTCCGAATTTCTGTATCACTCGGTCTTTTCCTGCAGCAGTTCGTAGGTATCGGTCTGGATCTGCACGGCGTAGACGGATTTTCCTGCAAGGAACGCGATGATGCCGATGAGATAGCGCATGATCTGTTCGAGTTCCGCCATATCGATCCTGCCGTCGTTGGTCCATGCGGTCTTCAGGTACCGGATCAGCTGCATTCCTTTTTCAGCGAGCTGTTCCTTTTCTTCAGAGGTGAGACTCTTGAACTTCGTGCAGACCAGCCAGACGATGATGCCGAACATGATTGCACAAAGGACGATGAGTACGATGGTCACTGGTTCCATGCGTCACGATACAACTGAAAAAATATATATCATTTACGATAATCCGAGAAAATCCGGACGGAACAGGGTGCCGTACCCTTTCGTTTTTTCCCATCCGGCCGACCCGGTTACCGGTTCGAGTATGGAAAAAGCACGTAAGAAACGAACGCACTGAAAGAGAAGATGTCCGATACTTAAAAACTTAAAAAAAATCTTACCTACGTACGCGCGGATACGACTTTCTCTTTTCATCTCCTTCCGCGCGATAGTAACGAAAAATCGTAAGTAATTAAGTATGTTCAACTCCCCACTGAGTGAGAACAGATTTACTTGCTTTTGCATACTTACTCGAAAATGAGCAGACGCAGAATGAAGCTCCAGACAACGGAAAAATCACGGGGGGCACTTCCACGGGGTATATATAAAAATCAGGGCACTTCCACGCCGCGGCGTTTCGATTATATGCCCTGCCGACAAACGATTACACGGAGTTATTATGAGAGACTTCAGTACAAATCCGGATTTTCAGTAAGCCAGGGAAGCTCCATACCATCTCATACTCAGCATCAAGGACGAGCACACGAGCCTATGGCAGTGCGTCCCTGCTCCACCCGGGCGGACCTGAAATCATGTATCGTAAATAGAATAAAAGAGGTTATTCTGAGCAGTCCAGAGATCCTGGAACTCCTCAAATGATCTTTTTTTCCTTCATGTCAAGGATCGTTTCTTTGATTATTTCTGCAAGTTCCGAATGCGACAACCCCATGGACCCCGGATCGTTCTCGCGCATGATATGTTCACGCACGGCAATGTTCAGTTCCTGGGTGACACTCCGCTGATTCCGTTTCGCGAGTTTCACGAACTCTTCTTTCAATTCAGCGGGCATGGTAAATGATACTGGCGCATCAGTTCTACTCATGAGTATAATATTTACCAATAATTACTAATAATCATTTCTATTATCCGTAAATAACGGTAATTATATAAAGCCGGTTGTCAGAATTAATTACGGTGATTTATTGTGAATAATTCGAACCCGGAGAGCAAAGTGGTCTGTATCACACTGCCGCTCGATCTCGCGGATAAACTGGATGATGCGGCGGCTGAAGAACGGAGGACCCGTTCCAACATGGTGGCAGTGATCATCCGGAACTACTTCGGAGGGCGCTGATATGGACGTGAAAAAAGCAGATAATGCCAGCTCAAAACCACAGCGTAAAACAGGAATTGAATCTGGCGAAGGAGTATTGGACGCAGAACAATATCAGCGTATCCGCAGATCCTGCGCAGAACCGTCCGGAATCATCGATGCCGACGGACTGCAGGCAGCAAGATCCGGGATCAGACCGCGCGTCTGCGAAGAGGTGAAGTCCGCATGAATTTCGAGTCGGACGGAGTCATGCATATCAGCAGGGAGCTCATCCCCATGATGTTCAAGTACAAACCGATGCAGCGGATGATGTTCGAGAAGTTCCTTGCAGAAGGAAAGATCGTGGCGGTGGATGCATGATCACGGTCCAGGACTACGTGGCGCTGCAGGCAAAGAAGTTTGCCGAATCCGATCCGGAAGTCGTTGCACTCTACAAGGAGCAGCAGGAACTCACGCAGATGAGAAACACCCTCGAAGCGCGCGAGAAAGCATTCGCCGAACGCCTTGCCGCACTCGGGCCGTATACGGACAGGAATTTCCGCGTGACCGATATGCGGGAAATCAGAGTACCCAACATGGATCTCATCCGGAAGAATTTCACCGATATCTGGGAATCCGCGGAACCGTCGGACACGTACAAGATCAAAGCACTCAAGGCGTACCTGGGATGCGACAAGCTGAACGACATGGTGAAAGCCATCGATTCTGCGGAATACGACCGCCAGAAGACCATCACCCTCGAAACGTTCGACAAGGCGGCAGGCGACAGTTCCGTGAAGAAGAAGTATCTCGGTACTGCGTACAACGTGAAGTTCACCCCGACGAAGAAGACCAGGATTGAACCGCTGTACGTTCCGGAGATGATGAAGTTCCCGGCGAAATTCGGACAGAACAAACTCATCGAAGCGGAGGAAGGCGAATGATCTCTGCCGCCCGCATCAGCACGCCGGTCTATCTCGATCCGGAACACGGGCCGCACTGCGGGTCGTGCCGGAACTGTGCTATCGAAAACCCGTACAACCCGTCGAACTTCGGTATCTGCCAACCGCACGACACGACCGTGAACATCCGCAGACCAACGACCTGCAAACAATACACACCGAGGCAATAACATGACAACCGATATCGTATCCAAACCAACCGTAACGCCCGAAAAATACGCGCTCGTCAAGGAGCAGTTCGCCAGAGGATGCACCGACGGCGAGTTCCAGGTCTTCCTCGAACTCGCGAACCGGTATCAGCTTGACCCGTTCGCCCGTCAGATCTGGGCGGTCAAAGGGTACGGCAGCACACCGGCGCAGATCATCGTCGCCCGCGACGGATACCTTGCAGTCGCCCACCGGTCCGGTCAGTTCGACGGCATGAGCGATCCGGAATACACCTGCGACGACAAGGGGACCGTGACCTCGGTCAAAGTCAGAGTGTATCGCAAGGACATGTCGCATCCGTTCACCGGCGAGGCATGGGACGATGAAGACAACCTGCACCAGTCTGTCTGGAACAAGCGCCAGAGAACCATGCTGCTGA
>DALTWN010000001.1 GCA_029987045.1 Methanocorpusculum sp. | reverse complement strand
TTCTCGGAAACAAGATGGACATTCTCAATCGTTTCCGGAAATTCCAGACCGGTATCTGCGAAGATCATCGGTAACTTCAATCCTGTCTTCAATGTAAGAAGAAGGGTTACCAGACTGTCTTTTCCGCCGGAATATGAGATAGTCGGCGTGACACCTGGATTCTTTTCCATGACATCACGAATGAACTCGATTGATTTCGATTCATAGATATCCAGAATCTTTGCATTTGCCGCAAGAGTTCCTTCCCAAGTCGACGGATTGACATCCACAACCGGTTTTTGCGTCCTTCGGGTCCGGACAAGCTGACCGCGCGTCGATGCTGCGGCTTCTTCCGCGGACATACGGGCACGACCTACCGCAACGCATTTTCCTGCAGGATCAAGAACAAAAACAGAGTCCCCCACCTTGATTTCCGGCGAAACATACGTTACTCCGGGAAGCAGTACACTGCTGCCTTCCAGGATGAATCCGGCTGCCTCTTCGGTCACTTTGATGATACGTTTTACCGGAACCACGATTTCCGCTGCGGCTTCACGCGGAAGAACTTCCCAGCGGGATTCGGCCGGAAGATAGCGGATAGCGCATACAACTGCGCCACCGAGAATGATTTCTTCCATGCGGTCATCATCCGGAACCTTGTTCAGAAGTGCAATCTGATTATCCGGAATAAGCGGAACACCGAATTCAGCTTCGAATAACCGATTGATCAGATTCCGGTCACGCTCGAATGCCGGCCTGACATCTCCTGGGGGTGTCGTCGAAACAGGACGAGTTTCGGCACCACAGGCACATACATGCCCCATAACCGGAGCATGGCATTTATCGCACCAGTAGAATGGTACCGGTGCAAGGAACGGGGAATTCTTTTTCTGTCGTCTGTTCTGACCCATAGCACAATCACTCCAAAAGGAGCAGCATTACCGTCGTCATCGGTTTATTCAGAAGAAGACCGCCTTCTTCACGCTGACTGCATTCAAGGACTTCCAACTCCCATCCTGCGTTCTTACAGGTAGCATATACATCGATACCCGAAGCTTCCATCGACGGACGCATCTTGTTGCGGAACCGGCAGTCGGATTCCCGTGTTCCCGGCTCTTTTGCGGCGCATGATGCGCACCATCCGCACTGATGGCCGGTATAACAGAGAACCTTGTAGAACCCGTCCATGAATGCAGTTTTTTCAAGAGTCTGCATCAGCTGCTGAACATACCGCGTTGTTTCATGCGAGACATAGCGCTTGGGGTCAGGTTCTCCCACATCGCCGACATAGCGCACCAGCAACGCAGTAGAATATTCCGACAGGACCTTTGCCGTTGTTTCCGGTGTCGGAGAATACGGAGGACAGCTGAATCGTCTGCCGAATCCTTTGCAACCGAAATAACATTTCATGCGGACCCATTCTCCGGTAACTACCGAGGACGCGGGTATTGCTTTTGCCTCTCCGCCTTTTTCCCGGACAATTGAAACCAGTCTTGCGACTTCGTCATCAATGGTGACGTTACTCATTCCCGCGTCTCCTGAGCGTTTCTTTAACTATCTGTGTACTCGAAGTGAAGGTCGATCCGGTATATGCCGGAATCCGCACCACTTTTGCGCGGATTCCCTGAGCCTGCAATTCAGCCTGTAATTTCACTTCATCGAAATATTGATTGTAGCCGAGCGTGATGATATCCGGATCTATTTCACGGATTGGCTTGAACATATCATTTTCATCGCCCAAAACGGCATGATCCACACACTTCAGACTTGCCACCATCATACGCCGCTGTTCTTCGGATACAATAGGGGTCTGTTTATGTTTTACATTTACCTCGCGCGATACGATGACCCAAAGTTCATCGCCAAGTTTGCGTGATTCCGAGAGGAAATACACATGTCCCGGGTGCAGAATATCAAAAGTACCCGTTGCCACTATTCGTTTCATCTTTTACTATCTCCAGATAAATTGGATCCCCATTACGGTTGAAAGCCCGCCATGAATGTTCATCGAACGGATTGGTCACGATGATATGCACATCTCCCAATTCTGAAAAGGTAAGCAGATCCTGTTCGGAAGGAGTCAGCATGAAATCCTGCGACCATTCCCCCGGGTTTGGGTGACTATGTGCCGTCCCCACTTTCGGCATCCCAAGCGGATGACAATCCATCAGAACATACGCGGCATCATTTGACATATCCCCTGCATCTGTCTTACGACCGGACCCCGGAAGAATTTCAGTATCGTTAATGACACCATGTTCAGCACGAAGGAGACACATATATTCATACGGATATCTCGACTTCCCCATCTCCAATAGAAGAGAAAGAGTAGACTCTTCAATTCCATAGACTTTAGGAGACTGAGAGGAAACCTGCGAAGACTTCTGAGATCTCTTCCTCAAGAACTTGGGGGCTTTCATTGCAGTTATTTATATTTGCATGGAAGTTAGATAATGTTTCACTATGGAAGGTACGGACTATGTGCAGTATAACGGGGAAAAATACCCGATAACCCTGACATACTCTGCTAAACGCCGTACCGTAGGTCTGACCGTCAAATCCACCGGAGAAGTCCTGCTCCGCATCCCGCTCGGATACCCGGAAAACGAAGCGCTTTCCTTTGCACAATCCAAAGCAGACTGGATTGCAAAGCATGTACTCAAGTTCCGCGCGCAAGAACGTCCATCAAGAACCTACGACGATGGAGATACGATCCCATTCATCGGATCTCTGTACACCATCCGCAGAAAGGAAGGAAAATCTGCACGTGCTTTCTTCAACGGAACAGATCTCGAAATCACCATCCCCGCCGGATTCAATGAAAAGGATGCTGATGAAATGGCACGTACGGCAGTCATCTATCTGTTCCGCCGAACTGGTGCCGAGCGCCTTAAACCGGAAATCAAAAAGTATGCCCAGGCATGCGGCGTTGAACCCCCAGTTCTTCGCATACGGGAACAGGAAACAAAATGGGGATGCTGCACCCCAAAAAACGGTATCATCCTCAATGTGAAAATTCTACTCGCACCGCAGATGGTGATCACCTACCTGATCGTCCATGAAATCAGTCATTTGAAATTCAGGAACCATCAGGCGGTATTCTGGCATGAAGTCGAGCGTCTGATGCCGAATTACCGGGAAGCTGAAGCTCTTTTGAAAACAGATGGCAGAAACTGGGAATTTTAAAAGTATATCAATCCCTACGGTAAAATTACCGGTTTTTCAGGCATTAGACTCACCTAGTTTATTTAGATGGAGCGCCTATCTCTTAGTATGACCTTCGGGACGCTACAGGATGTAGAAACGCGCGGTAAAACCGTCCTGCTTCGTGTCGATTTCAACTCACCAATCGACCCATCCTCAAATACCATTTTGGACGATAAACGATTCCGGGAACATGTACCTACCATACAGGCATTGGAAGATGCGAAGGTAGTTGTTCTCGCCCACCAGAGCAGACCTGGAAAGAAAGACTTTACGACACTGGCTGCACATGCAGACAAACTCGAACGTCTGCTCGGCATGCCGGTAACCTATGTCGACGACATCTTCGGAAGCTGTGCAAAACACGCAATCCGTGACGCGCATCCGGGAGATGTACTCCTTCTCGAGAATGTACGGTTCTCCAGTGAAGAAAACCTCTCCCTGTCACCTGAAGACGGCGCAAAGACTCACCTAGTCAAAAAACTTGCATCCATGGCAGACCTCTTTGTCTACGATGCATTCGGTACCGCGCACCGTTCCCAACCGACCATTACCGGACTCCCATATGCAATGAAGACCGTCGCTGGTCTGCTGATGGAAAAAGAAGTGAAGATGCTCTCGAAGGTATTCACTTCTGCACCGAAACCGGTCACATTCGTCCTTGGCGGAACCAAACTCGATGATTCCATGGCAGTCGCAGAGAATGTACTCGCCAACGGAACTGCAGATAAGGCAGTCATCATCGGTGTCGTCGCCAATGCATTCTACATGGCAAAGGGAATCGATATCGGAGAACCGTCGAAGAACCTCATTCACACGCTCGGCTACGACAATGAAGTGGAACATGCAAAGCGGATTTTAGAGAAATATGGTGACCGCGTTGTTCTACCGGATTTCGTTGCCGTAAAAGAAAATGACGAACGCCATGAATATCCAGTGACAAAGGTCCCTAAGAACTGTCCGGTCATGGATATGGGATCCGAATCCATCAGTATCATTTCGGATGTCCTGAAGAATTCCGGAACTGTTGTCATGAACGGCCCTGCCGGTGTCTTTGAAGATGCAAACTTCGCTGCGGGAACCTTCGAAGTCCTCCATGCAGCATCGCACGCAGAATTCACCGTCTGCGGCGGCGGACATACTGCAGCCGTTATCGAAAAACTCGGACTTGCTTCCGAATACTCGCATCTGTCCACAGGTGGCGGCGCATGCATTGAGTTCCTGACCGGAAAGAAACTGCCGGCAATCGATGCAATCGAAAAGAGCTGGGAAAAGTTCCGGGACTAATTCTTCATTTTTTTGGCAGGAATCTGCGGAGAAATCCGTATATCATTCCATGCATTTATCCCTTACCACAACCAAAGTTAAGGTATTATGGCACAGTCATACGAAGATATGCTGAATGCTGCATATGAAGGAATGGACGAACCGACCGATTCCGGTGAACGTTTTATCGTCCCAAAAACACGTGTTTACCTTGAGGGAAAGACTACTGTCCTTGAGAACTTCAGTGAAATCGCTGAGAAATTAAACCGTGAAGAAGCACACCTCCTCAAATATATCAGCGGCGAGCTTGGAACTGCTGGAAAGATCAATGGCACCCGTGCAGTCTTCAATGGAAAATTCGAACCGGCACAGATTGCCGATATCGTTGAAGAATACGTCGCAGATTTCGTCATCTGTTCCGAATGCGGACGACCAGATACCAAACTCATCAAGGAAGACCGGGTTCTTATGCTTCTCTGTGAAGCCTGCGGATCCAAACGCCCCATCAAAAAACGCAAGGGAACTGGAAACAAACCAGCTGCAGCGGCATCTTCTGTTGAAGAAGGAAAGGAAATGGAAGTCTCAATCGACTCCATCAGCAAAAAGGGAGACGGTATTGCCCACGTCGGAAAATATATCCTCTATGTATCCGGGGTCAAAGTCGGTGCACACGTAAAGATCAGAATCACGAAAATATCCGGATCTGTTGCCTTTACACAGAAAATTCTCTAACCTTACTTTTTTTCTGCAACGGTTTTGTCTGCTGAAGTGTTCTCGGCCGTTGCTGTTTCTGCAGCCTGCTTCTTTTCAGCAAGTTTTGCCAGACGCCGTGCTTCCTGCTGTTTCTTGCGTTCAGCAAGCCGTTTCATCTCGCGATAGTAGGAGAGAGGATGAGGCATCTTTTCACATAATGCGACCTTATGTGAACATACCCCGTGGGTCTGCATGGTAAGACATGACGGAGGCGTGTATTCATTCGTCAGAATATGGTTGACCTGATACTCGGTCATTTCCGGATTATAGTTAGGACTGCGGGCAAAAATACTCTCAATCTGTGCTGCAGGCATACCGATGGTATGAAGGAAAGCTACAAGGGCAAATCTTCCTGCATGGGCAATATTTGCACCTGCAGCGGCCGCTTCAATCAGTGTCTGGATACAGGGCGGGAATGCAGTCTCTTCAATAGTTCCGAACTCTTCAAGCGTACGTTCCTGAACACGGGCAGATATCTTGTCGACCCAGGGTTGGAAACTCTGGGCCAAGGACTCCGGTACCGAGAGAGGAAGAGATGAACTGAGATGTGCACGGATTTTCTCACTCAATAGAATCTCGAGTTCATCCGGAGATATTTCAACAATACCATTCTGAACTTTTCGGTTGATCAACCGCCATTTCGAATCGGTGATGCTGGCAGCCATTTCAACATACTGAAGTACCGTTAATTCTTCTGCATCATCGGATATCCCGAACTCCTGACATACACGCTGCTTCAACGTCTTGTTCTGTTCGATAGAGAGATAGGAATACACCCGTTTTGATTCTGCACGAACAAAACGCTGAATGGTCATACGATCCTTTATACAGGATACAAGAATGCGGGCAAGCACATACGTGACAATATCTGAAATATTGTCTCCCGAGGTATCTTCCGGATACTGATTCTTTCCATCAATCGCATACATTACCCGTGAACAGGCTTTATCAAGATATTGCTGGCCGGATGTCGATTTCGCAAGAGACGCTACGGAAATTCCACGCGAAGCCAACACCTTCTGTGCTTCAGGTAAAAAAGGATAATGAATCAGATCCCGCAGTTCAACAGCAGGCATGTTCCGACTTAATCTGCCTCAATTCTTGGGGCAAGCAGATAACCGATCTTTCCCTTTCCACCCGCATATTCGAATGCGAACTGAACCGGGTGATCGTTACCCAGGCGAATCTGTACCTTGTCTGCATGGGAGATGGTGCGTCCCATATCCTTCAGATAATCAAGGGAGAAGAGAGAACGGACAGTATCACAGGAAGTATAGACAACATCCTCTCCAGAAAGTTCACGCTTGATTCTGTCGGAATCGCCTTCCGCGTTCATTGTGAAGACTTTTGTCTCGGCAGATACAGACAGAGCGATTTTATCGGAGACCATTGCTGCTGCTTTGATTGCCTCATTGAAAGTAGATCCGGCAATATCAAAGGTTGCCGGTAAATTCAGATTCGGTGAATTCGGGTCCTTTCTGATAGTCTTGGTATCCAGCAGAGTGAGAGAATACTCATATCCGCCAAAAGAGAGTTTCATCTTCTTACCGGCGTCATCAATATCCAGTACAACAACATCCTCTTTGCCGATCATTCCCATCATGGAACGAATCTTTTCAATATCCAGACCTACTTCTGCAGATTCTGCAGTGAACGAATATGTTTCAAATGCAGCTGCAGCAAGTTCAAGCGATACCATGGCAACATTGGAGGTATCGACAGTGATTGTTCTGATTCCATTTGCGTCAAGGTGAAGACGGCATTCATTTACCAATGCTGATATAGCATCAATGGTCTCACGGAAGATGTCTGCTTTGAGGGTTGCTTGTAACATATGTTGATCCCCTTGTAGGCTTCTGATTCTGAGGAAGCACAGCAAGATTAAATTATATTTATATGTTTTCTAATACTAGATAATAAATACTATTCATATGAGGAGAATATAATGGGTTCACAATGGACGAGGGATGCAGTATATCGGAAATCCGTCAAGGAAGGATTCCGTGCACGATCTGCCTACAAATTGCTTGATATCAATACCCGGTTCAATATCATTCGACGAACGGACAATATCGTCGATCTGGGATCTGCCCCGGGCAGCTGGCTGCAGGTTCTAAAAACAATGACAGACGGTCAGCTTTGCGGCGTGGATCTGAATCCAATCGCACCGCTGGAAGGAGTGATTACCTTCATGGGCGATTTCACCACCCCGGAAATCCAGAACAAGATCCGAGAAGCCATGCCCATCGTGAATGTAGTAGTCTGCGATGCCGCACCGCATCTTTCCGGTGCAAAAGCATACGATCAGGCACGTATCATGGCACTTAATGAAGCAGCACTCAACTTCGCCGCATCCCTCATGAAACAGGGAGGAAACTTCGTCATGAAATCCTTCCAGGGATCGGACTTCAACGAGCTACTCGATCTGGTCAAAGAGAAATTCTATTCCGTCCGTGTTGTCAGATCAACCGCAACCCGCAGAGGCAGCACCGAATGTTATATCGTTGCCAAGAACTTCATCGGAGATGCGCGCGATGACCGCATAAAACCAGAGAAAAAAGAAGATTCTGAAAAACAAGAAGAGTAAATCCCTCTTATTTTCCTTTCATTTCCAGCGTCCGGTGATAGGACGCAGATACTGCTTCACCAATCACACGCGTGAATTCGAGTTCCTGCAGTTTTTTTACCCCTTCGATGGTTGAACCGCCAGGAGAACAGACCTTTATCCGCAATGCTGAAAATTCTTCACCAGATTCCAGAGCAAGCTTCGCAGAACCAAGGAGCATCTGCGCAACATACTGAGGAATCTTTTCTTTCGGCAGACCAATCTTTTCCGCTCCTTCTGCCATACCCTCCATGAACATATCTGCAAACGCCGGGGCACAGCCGGTAATCACGCTTCCTGCATCAATATACTGCTCATCGATTTCGTCCACCAGTCCTGCTGCAGAGAAACTGCTGGCAAATCCCGGTGCAAACGGTTTCGCATTGCCGGTATAGCAATACATGATGACGCCTTCGCCGACCCCCACCGGGGTATTCGGCATAATCCTGATTACCGGATATGATCCTCCAGCATATGTCTGGATTGTGATTGTCGAAAGCGCTGCCGCCATGGATACCAGGACGAACTCATCCGTACGTGCCGCAAGGATCGGACGAAGTTCCGCCAGGGTTTCTTCCATCATCTGCGGTTTTACTCCCAGGACAACATAGGTACATGATTTGGCAATGGTCGCATTGTCTGAGACCTTTGCGCCGATACGGGATGCAAGTGTCTCCGCTTTTGCGCGGGTCCTGTTCGCAAGATAAATGGCGGAAGGAGAAACTGTCTTCGCAAGAGCAACCGCCAGTGCTCCACCCATATTTCCTGTTCCGATAAATCCAAATGAAGGTTCCATGATATCATCTCACCTGCCCGTTTCCGCGAACGACATATTTGTATGCCGTAAGTTCGCGCAGTCCCATCGGGCCGCGGGCATGCAGTTTCTGTGTGGAAATCCCCATTTCACAGCCGAGTCCGAACTCTCCGCCATCGGTAAACCGGGTAGACGCATTGACATACACCGCCGCACTGTCGACTGCCGAAACAAATGATGCTATAGCCAGTTCATTTTCGGAAACAATGCCATCGGAATGATGTGTCGAATGCGCCGCAATATGCATCACCGCATCATCCACTCCATCGACAACCGCGACAGCCATGACATAATCCAGGAACTCCGTATCGAAATCAGCTGCACATGCATGTTTTCCCTGAATAATCGATGCTGCACAGGAATCCAGACGGAGTTCGACTTTTTCGCCGATCCGTTTCTGCAACTGCGGAAGGAATGCAGAAGCGATTGCCGCATCAACCAGACAGACTTCCATCGCATTGCATACCGATGGCCTGCTCGTCTTGGCATTTTCAATGATGGACAATGCTTTTGTGAAATCCGCATCCTTATCAACATAGATATGACAGATACCGGTTCCGGTCTGAATTACCGGCACACGCGCATGTTCCATACAGCTGTTGATAAGACCTGCCCCCCCACGCGGAATCAGCAGATCAACATAGCCCTTTGCTTGCATGATCTCCATGGATGTCTCTCTGTTGGATTCGGCGAGCTGTACCAGTTCTGCCGGAAGATGCACTGACTGCAGGCCTTCCTGCAACGCAGCCACAATGGCCGCAGCACTCCGATATGCTTCCTTTCCGCAGCGAAGCACACAGACATTGCCGCTCTTGAGTGCAAGCCCTGCCGCATCCGAGGTAACATTCGGCCGGCTTTCATAAATGATGGCAACGACGCCAAACGGGACCGCTACCTTAGTAAGTGCAAGCCCATTGTAAAGCGTACGTTCTTCCATGATTCTGCCAACCGGATCCTCCAGGGAAATCAGATCCCGGAGTCCAGTGGCCATTCCCACAATCCGTTCCGGAGAGAGGGAAAGACGGTCAATCATCGATGGAGAGATCACACCGGTCGAGGCGATGACATCCGCTTTGTTTTCCGCAAGAATAGATGCGGTATTCTTCAAAAGAGCGGCCGCCATTGCTTCCAGTGCTTCATTTTTCTGTGCCGTAGTCAGCGCTGCCGCTTTCACCTTCAGCGACTTCGCAGTTTCAAGCATCGTCTGTGTACTCATGCTTTTCTCCCGACGAAGAATGTACCAATACTCTTTCCCTCAAGCAGATCGTAGAGAAGTTCCGGCTGTTGTCCATTCATAATGACCATATTGATTCCGGCTTCGGTCGCAATCCGTGCCGCCTTGAGTTTGGTGTCCATACCGCCGCTTCCCAGTGCAGATCCAGTATTGCCACTGCCTTCGATATTGAGTTCTGCGATATTCTCCACGCGGGAAATCAGCTTTGCATCAGGATATTTGCGGGGATTTGCAGAATAAAGACCATCGATATCGGAAAGGATAATGAGCATATCTGCATCGACAAGTTTTGCTGTGATTGCAGATAGAGTATCATTTTCACCGATAGTCGTTTCAATACCGATTTCATCAGTCGCCACTGCATCGTTTTCATTGATGACCGGGATTACCTGATACTGCAACAATTTATCAAGGGTATTGCGGATATTCTTCGCATGTTTTTCATCAGAGATGTCTTCGGCCGTAAGCAACAACTGACCTACCGGATGATTGTATTCCGAAAAAAGATTGTCATAGGTATACATCAGTTCGCACTGGCCGACAGCTGCCGCTGCCTGTTTTGCGGCCATTTCCTTCGGACGTTCGACAAGACCGAGTTTTCCTACCCCCATGCCGATAGCACCAGAGGAGACAAGTACGATTTCATGTCCGCTGTTTTTCAGATCGCTTAATACGCGGCAGAGGTTGCTGGTCCGCCGAATATTGAGCCGTCCGCTTGTATGTGCAAGCGTTGAAGTCCCAACTTTAACGACAATTCGCATAATTATCTATTTTATTGGTGCTGTCGCCTTATTATCATCTTCTCTCTCCATAGCATTATCAGGATAAAGAGCAAATATATACCCTCATGGACGCATTCGAATTGGTCACAAGAAATACCGCAGAGATTGTCGACGAAGAGGCTTTGAAAGCTCTCCTGGCAAAACCAACCAAGCGGGTATATACCGGATACGAACCGAGTGGTGAAATTCACTTAGGTCACCTGGTAACCATCAACAAACTTATCGATATGAAAAATGCAGGATTCGACATTGTCGTTTTGATTGCAAACCTGCATGCATACCTCAACAGAAAAGGAACCTTCGAGCAAATCAAGGAACTTGCCGATTACAACAAGGCGTGTATCGAAGCAGTCGGTCTGAAGGGAGCTGAATTCGTTCTCGGAACCGATGTCCAGCTTACTCCGGACTACATGACCAAGGTTCTGACGCTCTGTCAGGAAATCACCCTGAACCGTGCAACCCGCAGTATGGATGAAGTCGGCAGAGCAATGGACAACCCGATGGTTTCCCAGATGGTCTACCCGGTCATGCAGGTCGTCGACTTGCCAACCCTCAATGTCGATGCAGCCGTCGGCGGTATTGACCAGAGAAAGATCCACATGCTTGGCCGTGAACATCTTCCGCACATCGGATGCAAACCACCGGTATGTATCCACACGCCGATCATCAACGGTCTTGACGGCGAAAAGATGTCCTCTTCAAAGGGCAATGTCATTTCCGTCGCCGATTCACCGGAAGACATCAAGCGCAAGATGAAAAAGGCATTCTGTCCGCCGGAAGTCGAAAACAACCCGATCCTGCAGATCATCAGATACTGTGTTCTGCCGAGAATGGAGACGTTCACCATCCACCGTCCGGAAAAGTTCGGCGGCGACCTCGAGTTCGCGAACTATGCAGAACTTGAATCGACCTATGCAGCAGGAAACCTGCACCCGATGGATCTCAAGAACGGCTGCGGCGATGCACTGACCGAAATCCTTGCAGATGCATACGAATATGTCCAGTCCTATAAAGGACGCAAATAACCTTTTTTACATCCATTAACGATTGACAATCGCTTTTTTGGTACATTGCTGAACGGTACTAATACAGCACTCTTCAGGAACTATTAGAAAAAGGAAAAAAATAGTGTGATTACTTCCGTAATCTGAGCAGAACTGTGGCTACACCTAAACCTGCCAGCACTCCTACGAACGGTGCCGGAGACTGCTGTGTCGGCTGTGTGGTCGGACCAACTATCGGAACTGTCGTCGATGCCAGTGTCGGTTCTGTTGTCGGGACCACGGTTGGTTCTGCAGTCTCCGGCAGAATGACCGTTGCACCGGAATGCCCGGACGATGGGCGGTAAACCGGTTCTTCCGGCGGGATTACCGGATACAGACCGATACCGAACGGCGAGAACGCAGTCGTATACACCGTATAGGTTACCGTTTCTTCATCCTGGACTTTGTCCCACACGAGGGATGTGTTATCCCAGCTTCCCTCTGTCACGTTATAGTGCCAGATTCGGAGATTCTGCATATTCTCGGTCGCTTTTGCGGTATCATTGAAAGTCAGCGTGACGTTGAACCTCGCATTGGTTGCGGATTCATTGATGGTCGCATCGAGATCGAAGATGGCAAGCACTATGGTACTGCGACCATCTACTTTTGGGATATAGTCCAGTGTCGTATTATCAGCAGTGAAATTAACCCTGGTACCGACCGTCAGATTCCCAACATTTTCCAGGAGGATACAGTCCACGATACCTTCTGCTGCTGAATCCAGGGAGGTTATGTTGTTTTCACCGAAAGTTGCAGTTCCATCAGGTTCCACGGTAGTGCTTGACGTATTGAGCGTCCAGTTCGCATAAATCATAGTGGGTCCGAATACCTTGTCGGCAGTGAAGTTCCACGCGGTCTGCAGTGTCGAATCATTGCACCAGTTGACGAAGGTGTATCCGGCTTTTACCGGGTCTTCTGGTTTCGTGACTTTCTGTTCATACAGGACGATCTGCGAAGGAACGTCTGAACCACCGGTTGAATTGAAGATTACCTGACATGGTTGTGAATAGGTAAGTGCTCTTGAGAGATTCAGGGACCCGAAGGAGTAGAATCTGGAACCGAATTCTGTTGTATCCAGATCAACAGATTCCATAATGGCGTATTTCAGATCCGCCGGAGTAAGCTCAGGATGGACCGAAAGAATATATGCCGCAGCTCCTGCGACGATCGGGGTTGAAAATGACGTTCCATTGATTCCTTTTTCAGAATACACATGATTTTTTATGTATATATCGGTCATCGACCCATAGTTGTAGAGCTCAAAGTAGGAATCCGCCCCGGTTCCATTGTATTCTACTGCAAGATAGTAGGCCCTAGTTCCGATTTTCTTATTCAGCTCTTCATATGTCAGACTCACGTCTGTATTTATGACTTCTTTAGTAATTACGGTGATATTAGTGCCGATATCCTTGGTGAAATTATCGATTGCATACTGACCATACGTATTCCAATAATATTCGACCGGATATCTTGAGGCATAGAAGGTCAGGGATGCATTCTTGGCGTAAATGTCTGTAGTGAACAGAACATAGTCATTACCAGTACCTTCTCCAGCTGCCTGAGATGTTGCATTGGTTCCGAGAATACTTCTATTGTTACCAGAAATATTCAGATATGCCCCATATTGCGAGTGTACACCGCCACCCCAATCTGCTCCAATAGCAGTTAAATTTCCGCGAGTACTGACATTGATACTCGGCTGCCTGATTCCCGCCAGAATAACACTTGTAGTTACGATGCGTTCTCCCGGCGCACCAAGATCAACGACAAAAGGTCCATAGTTACTGAAAGACGAGGCAAACTTTCCAGTGTAGTTTGTTGCGCCGACAACAAGCATGTTGTTTACACCATACTTGTTCGTGCCGTTAGCGTATTTATGGTTTAATTCGGCAGGAAATACCACCTTTTCCTCATTGTCGTTCTTCTCGTTTCCTGCAGCTGCAACAAAAAGAACTCCTTTCTCTTCTGCGTACTGTAATGCAGCAGTAAAGTTGTCTATTACCTCCTTGCTCGGGATATCTCCGGGATCGCCACCGTTAGAGTACGAAATGATTTTTGCACCGTTGTCAACTGCATACCTAATGGCCAGACAGGTTTGCATCATACCGCTACTTCCTGCCGCATCGCTGATCACTATCGGCATGATGATGACCTTACGGCCGACTCCTGCCATACCCTCATTATTGTTCGTTACTGCAGCAATCAGTCCTGCACAATTTGTACCATGACCGTTCTGATCATAGACATCGTTAGTACCCATTGGGAAATTCCAGCCGTTAATATCATCGACGTATCCATTCTGATCATCATCAATTAAATTCCCAGGGATTTCGCCGTTGTTTACCCAAAGGTTACCTTCCAGGTCGGGATGATGCTGATCGACTCCGGAATCGAGAACAGCTACGATGATCGATTCATTTTCCGGGATGTTCCATGCATCCTGCGCAGAAATACCCCCATCAGTATTCAGAAGATGCCACATGGATGGCTGTCCTGCGGTACCGGGTATTGTCTGACAAAAGAGCGGGTCGTTCGGAAGCGAGGCTGCCTGTACCGGCACAGCCACACAGGTAATCAGCAGCACTGCTGCTATGATCAGAAGTCCATACGAAGTTAATTTTTTCTTCATACTATATGAGTCACCATTCCCCCATATTCCGACAGGAATAGAGTTGGCAATAGTAATAGTTTTGACGTACTACACATAGATAGTTTCTCTCCCCTGTTCGCTTTCAGGTGAGCAGGGAACCTGCAATACTGCCATAGTCACAAATGTAGCTCCCAATGCAATCAAAAAACATGCCGAACGCACTGCCCGGCCATCTGTGATAAAGGAAACCCACTCTTTGTTTGGTTCAGTAAAAAAGAGCTTAGATGAGACGGTATGTCTCAAGGTTCTGAGGAGATACCGTCTGGATATGATATTTCTTATAGATTGAACTTGCGAGATCAATGGTCTTTGACTCTTCACCGTGAATGGTGAAGATGCGTTCCGGTTTCGGCTGAACATACTGGACGTAGTTCATCAGCTGTTTTCTATCCGCATGACCAGAGAAACCTTCGACCGTCTGGACTTCCATATTGATGACGATACTGCCTTTCTTTCCGGTCGGAATCTCACGCCATCCTTTCTGGATACGACGACCGTAGGTCCCTTCCGCCTGGTATCCGACAAAGATGAGCGTGTTCTTTTCGGACTCGGCAAGATTCGTCAGATACTCGATGACCGGACCGCCGTTCAGCATACCGGACGTGGAAATGATGACACAGGGATCTTCCGAGTAAATGACACTTTGGCGTTTCTCCTGGGTATCGACCTGCTCGAAACAGTCTGCAAGGAACGGATTATAATTATCACGGAAAATCTGATTGCGTAAATCGTTATTCAGATATTCCGGATATGCAGTGTGCATTGCCGTTGCTTCCTTGATCATACCATCGAGATAGATCTTGCATGCCGGCATCTTCTTTTCACGCATTCCCTCTTCAAGAGCAAGCATCAGTTCCTGCGATCTTCCGACGGCAAATGCCGGAATCAGAACTTTTCCACCACGGGACAACGTCGCCGTGATCACTTCGCACAGATGAGCTTCTGCCTCGGTACGTGACGGGGAGAAATCTTCCGACCCGCCATACGTCGATTCCATGAACAGTGCTTCAAGACGCGGGAACTGCGACACTGCCGGATTGAACAGACGGCTTTTTGCATAATACAGATCCCCGGTAAACGCTACGTTGTGCAGACCGTTGCCGACATTGAAATGAGCGATGGCGGAACCAAGGATATGGCCGGCATTGTGGAGAGTAAGCTTGAGATCCGGAGCAATATCGGTAACATCGCCATAGCCGATAGCAATAGTGTGCTTGACGAATTCCCGCACTTCATTCGAGGAATACGGCGGCGCACGATCTTCCTTATTGTTTACATCGAGATAATCGAGCTGGAGCATAGCTGCAAGATCACGTGTTGCCGGCGTCGTATAGACCGGCCCATCATATCCGTATCTGTAGAGCAGAGGGACATAGGCACAATGATCGAGGTGGGCGTGGGTTAAGACCACTGCATCCAGCGTCGAGAACGGATAGATTTCAGGGACATGAAGATACGGTGAAGATGCCGCTCCGGTAGCCCCTGGAGATTCACCACAGTCAATCAGGACTTTGCTCTGTGGAGTCGACAGGAGAAATGCTGCACGTCCGACCTGACGGCAGCATCCCAGAGTAGTTACACGCAGCCACTGATCTTTATCACGGCCGACAATGACGGATTCACGGTGAATACGTTTTCCGCAATTGCGGAGGAATTCCTTTCGTTCATCCCGGGTCTCACGTAAGAACTGTCTGACCTGCTTGATGGTCGAAGAGGGAATCGGCGGAGTACGGACAACTTTTGGAGTCCATCCGGTCTTCATCGTGATATCACGAAGCATCGATCCGTTCTTACCGATTACAATTCCCGGTTTCTCGGCTTCAATGAGCATCTCACCGGTATCAGTATCAAAGAAGATATCAGTAATACCTGCATTTTCAGGAACGACCTTCTTGACCATATCATAGGCGATTTCCGTATCTCCCAGTATGTTCGGACGAACGACGATACGTTTGCGGAGGTCACGGGCAAGAGTCTTGATCAGATCCTGTTCTGCCGCGAATTTTTCCGGATTGTCGGTATAAATGACCATTTCCGGCCCTTCATACTCGACATCGGTAACCTCTACACCATGCGGTACTTTCTTGTTGATGGTCTCTTTAAGTTCTTTCAGTCTTTCTTCAACTTGCATAGCACTTCATCCAAAAAAGATTATTGGCGAAGAAGACTGTTGACCGTCTCTTCCGGAATGTATTCGAACTTGTCATTGGTGATAACGACAATATTGTATCCTTCACCTGATGCAGAATCACGGCGCATTGCTGCACGGAGTGCACGAACGGCAAGCTTGACTGCATCCATTTCGGACATGCCGGGAACAAAACGATCCTCAAGCACACCATATGCGGTAAGGGATCCGGATCCGGTGGATACAAAGTTCTCTTCGAGGGTTGCTCCTCCGGCTGCATCTACGGAATAGATAGACGGACCCTGGGCATCGACACCGCCGACAAGCAACTGTACATAGTACGGAGTGAAACGATTCTGGTTCAGATAATTCGATAAAACCGTTGCTGCTGCGCCGACACTTATCGGATTTCCTCTGCGAACCTGATAGAGGTTGCATTCTACATTTATTATACGGACCAGCTGCTGTGCATCTCCAACACCGCCGGCAATGGTCATTCCTATGTGATTGGCAATTGCATGGACTTTCTTTGCCTTCTTGCTGGCAATCAAGTTACCCATAGTTGCTCGGCGTTCCGTTGCAAGAACGACGCCTCCATCAAAAATAATTCCAACGGTGGTCGTTCCCGTTTTTACATCCTGATTTTCTTGTGACATAGACACCTCATTACTGAGACAATTACCCAGACCACGAAGATAGATGGCTGTAGTAATTAACTATTGGCAAAACAGTCCATTACGAACTGATAAAAGCGCATTTACCATTTTTGATGTTTCAGACAAATAAATGTATCTATCTCTGCGGAAGTAACTCTTTTTCCACGAAACAGGCGGATTATCGAAAAATGCATGTTCTCAGCTTTCAACTTATTATACCTAGGACACCAAATAATAAGTATTGGTTATCATTTCATGAGAAAAACTGCGGAAATCATCTTCTCGGGAAGAGTACAGAAAGTCGGGTTTCGTGCCTGTGTTCAACGAACCGCATCCTCGTTAGGATTATCGGGAGAAGTCGAGAATCTTTCCGATGGACGAGTGCGTGTTCTTACTACTGGTGACGAGGCACTCATCGAGAAGTTCGTATCTATGACATACAACTGTCCCCGTGCTATTGTCCGTCAGGTTTCCATGACCGATTATGTATATACAGACTTTACCGGATTTGTCATTAAAAGAGAGTAAAATGAGATGAAAACAGAAAAAACAATCACCTATTTCTCAGCTCCTGGAAAAGAAAATACCCGAGATTGCATCGATTGCGCAATCAAACGAGCAAAAGAACTGAATATACATGATATTATTGTAGCGAGCTGCAGCGGATCAACCGCACAACTCTTTTTCGAAGCGGCGAACCGGGAAAACCTGCACCTGGTTGTTGTCACTCATGCTGTCGGTTTCGAAAAACCCGGAGAATGGGAATTCGATCCCAAAATCGCACAACAGCTGAAAGACGGAGGGGGGGTTATCGTGACCGGAACACATGCCTTATCGGGCATGGAACGGGCAATATCTCGCCGTCTCGGTGGAGCCAGCAGAACGGAAGCCATTGCCGAGGCACTTCGCCGCACACTTGCAGTCGGTCTGAAAGTTGCTGTCGAATGTACCCTGATTGCAGCAGATGCCGGAGCAATCCCCATCGATAAAGAAGTTGTTGCCGTCGGCGGAACCGAAGAAGGTGCAGATACCGTTGCTGTCATACTGCCAGCACATACAGCAAACTATTTCGGGTTGCAGGTCCGTGAAATAGTAGCAATGCCGAGGGACAGATAAGACAATGAGTGCATCAATCAATGCAATAGCTGCATACTTCAAGGTACCTGCCGTATGGGCTACCGGACTCATCGCAGCACTCGGAATCATGTTGGTGTACGCTACGACAACCTACGTCAATGTCTGGATCGGAATCGGCGTACTCCTCGTCGTTCTGAATATCCTTCCCTTTTTCTTTGCAGGAATCTACGGCATGATTCTCGACGGGAACACCAAAAAAGGAGCGTTCTCGACATATGCACGATACGGATATTCCCGCTGTCTGGCACCGGCACTCTTTATTTTCATGATCTGTATCCTTCTGTATGTCCTTCTTGGCCCATTCGGCCTGATTGTTCTCATACCTGTCCTCTTCTTCATCTATTTCGCCGACATCACCGCAATGCGGCATAACCTCAAGACAGGACAGGCAATCAAGGACAGTGCGCGAAGAGCACGGAACGGCGCAGTCCTTGTAATCATATTCTATCTCGGCAATGTCATTGCCTGTTTCCTCTGCTCCCTGTTCATCGACATTATTTTCAGCTTCACGATACAGGCATTCGTCCCGGCAAACAGTCTCACAAGCCTTACCTCTCTCGTAGAATCAGCTGCTGAAACGATATCACAGAATCTCTTCGCGACAAACAGCTTGTTCGCAACAGAGACACCGAGCGCAAACCTGATTCTGAATCTGATGGATCAGCTCATAGAGACCCCGGGAATTATGCTTGCGCTTACAACCTCGCTGGCCGCCGGCGCACTGGTATTCACACCATTCTTTGTCGCATACAAGGCATATTTCTTCAGGGATCTGCTTATCGCCGAAGCTACAGTGGCAGCAGTCGTCAAAGCTGCACAGGAACGGGCACAACAGATGAATGCCGAGAATCCATCTGTAAATGCACCTCCAACTACTCCATCCGAATCACCGACACTGTCTCCGGAAAAACCGGCACTTCAGAGACTCATTCCAGAAACACCAAAAGCACCGGAAAAACCGGCAGTTCCTGCCTATGACCCCCATGCCGGAGAAGATGGAGAATATGATTCAAAAGGACGCTGGTTCAAGTACAAATAACCACTATTTTAACATTTTTTTCCTGCAATCAATAATTTTTATACATATCAGCACAAACAGATACTGTCAAACAACGGCTGATACAATACCGTCTATGGCAGGATAAAAACTTATGTCTAAGGTAAATCCTTTTGAAATGGCACAGCAACAGTTAGCAGACTGTGCCAAAATCCTGAACCTCGATGCCAATGTGGTCAACATCTTAATGCAACCACAGAAACAGATTCAGGTCTCTATCCCGGTAAAAATGGATGATGGAAGCATCAAAGTCTTCCAGGGATTCCGTGTTCAGCACAATAATGCACTCGGCCCATACAAGGGAGGTATTCGCTACCATCCGGAAGAAACCATTGACACAGTCCGTGCACTGTCCATGTGGATGACCTGGAAAGGTGCAGTTATCGGCCTTCCATTAGGTGGCGGAAAGGGTGGAATCATCTGCAACCCGAAAGAGATGTCCCAGGGAGAACTCGAAAGACTGTCTCGCGGTTACATCCGTGCACTCTGGAAGGATATCGGTCCGGACACAGATGTTCCAGCACCGGATGTATATACCAATGGTCAGATCATGTCCTGGATGATGGATGAATACTCAGTCATCTGTGGAAAGAACCAGTTCGGTGTCGTTACCGGCAAGCCGGTCGGTATCGGCGGATCTCTCGGACGTGGCGATGCAACCGCAAAAGGCGGAATGTACACCCTCCGTGAAGCAGCAAAGAAACTCAACCTCAATCTGAAAGGTGCAAAATTCGCTATCATCGGTTTCGGAAACGCAGGTAACTTTGCAGCATCCCTCGCTCAGGAAATGTTCGGCGGAGTCGTTGTCGCCGTTACCGATTCCAAAGGCGGTATCTATGATGCAAACGGTCTTGACATCAAGGAAGTAAATGCACACAAGAAGGCAACCAAATCAGTCGTCGGATACAAGGGCCTGCCGAAACTGACCAATGAAGATATCTTCTCTCTTCCGGTTGATGTCATCGTAGCAGCAGCTCCGGATGAGGGTGCAATCAACGCCGATGTCGTCAAGAACGTCAAGGTAAAGGTCCTCATGGAACTTGCAAACGGCCCTACCACTCCAGAAGCAGACAAGATCCTCTACGAAAAAGGGGACCACGTCATTCCGGACTTCCTCTGCAATGCAGGCGGGGTAACC
>DALTWN010000118.1 GCA_029987045.1 Methanocorpusculum sp. | reverse complement strand
GGCAATTAATACGTTTCAATACCAACAAACTTACTGAAAATCCCATGCCGGAACTCAGATGCGACCTGCATATCCATACATCCGCTTCTCCAGACGGTCATTGTCCGGTGGAATCGGTAATCAAGACTGCAGCCGAACGCGGTCTCGATGCGGTGGCGATCACCGATCACGATACCACAGCATCGGCCAGCAAAGCCGCGGGTCTGACCGATGCACCGGTCCTGATCATTCCGGGAATCGAAGTCTCGACGGCAGATGGCCATATTCTTGTTCTCGGAACCACCAAGGAATATGCGAAAGGAAAACCCGCCGAAGAAACCATCCGTGAAGCAAAAGCAGACGGATGTCTGGTCATCATGCCGCATCCGTTCCATAAGTTCCGCCATGCCGTAGGTCTTGCGAACCCCGACTGCATGCCGCTTGTCGATGCGATTGAAGCATACAACAGCAGATACTATACAAAAACCAGCAACGAACGTGCGGCATCCATGGCACGTTCACTCAATAAACCGATTACCGCCGGTTCCGATGCCCATGACTGCGAATTCGTCGGATACGGCATCAATATCATCAATGCCGAAGAAAAGAGCGTAAACGGAATTCTGACAGCCATCAGGGCAGGTGCCATCAGAGCCGAATGTATCCAGACACCGCCGAGCGTCTACACGAAAGAATCTTATCACAATGTCATGCGCAAAGTGAAGAAGTTCCTTCACCTCGGCCAACAAAAATGAAAATTGCTGTACTTGCCGGATATGCCGGCACTGATTTTTCTGGATCCCAGTATCAGCCCGATGCCCGAACGGTGGAAGGCGAATTCATTCAGGCAGGCATCTCGTGCGCCATGTGGACGGATGCAAAATCCGCCTGTTTCCGGACAGCCGGCAGAACCGACAAAGGCGTATCGGTCAGACACCAGCTGCTTTCCATGAACGTACGCGACGTTGACCGATTCAAGGAAGCCATCAATTTCCATCTTCCGCCGGACATCTGGTGTCTTGGCTGTGTTCCGGTATCCGACGACTTCTATCCGCGCTATGCCGCCGCATCACGAACCTACCGCTACTATTTCCCATACCCGCTCGACATCACGGCAATGAACAAGACGGCTGCCGTATTCGTGGGCACAAAGGATTTTTCGGGATTTTCCCGGATGGAACCGGGACGCGACCCGCAACGTACGGTTCTTTCAGCGCAGGTGTTCATAGAAAACGGTCTTCCGGTCTTTGAAGTGACCGCGAAGAGTTTCCTGTGGAACATGGTGCGCGGCATGGCAGGATTCCTGTTCGCGGCCGGTCTCGGATATGCCGGTCCTGCCGAAGCGGAAAGACAGATTTCTGAGCATATCTGGCGGGTCCATCCGGCACCGGCAGATGGTCTGATTCTTTGGGATTTCGCAACCAATCTGGAATTCGAACCGGTCAAACAGCGAACCAGAACTGACCGAGAACTCTTTTCACAGGCGCTGACATCGCGGCAGTCGGCACTGACCGCAGAAGCACTGCTGCGAACGGATACGACGGTGCTCCTGAACGAGACCGCAGAGAAAAACTACGGATCGCTTCTCGGAACGCCAAAAAGAAAATAGAAGATCAGGATTGTCCAGCGATTGCTTTTCCGCGGCCGTACGCTTCTTCTGTACTTTCCGGCCACGCCTTGACCCCGCCACGTACATCCATTCCCGAAAACAGCACATTTTCCGTATATGAGAATCCGGCATCATTGAAGAATGCACGGACCACCGGAAATGCCGCATCGAAGATATGGTCGACATTCTGTCCAGATGTTCCGATGAACACGCCGGTATGTGCTTTCAGATGCGTCTCATCGAACTTCAGGGTACCAGTCTTGAACTTCTGCGCCCACAGGAACTGTCCGCGATCGATGAACGCCTTCATCTCTGCGGTCACCGTCATGGAATAGATCGGCGATGCAAGGACCAGGACATTCGCAGAAAGAATCTGCTCGAAGACGGGAGTCAGCTCATCGGTGATGACACAGGTCCCTTTCTTGTGGCAGGCATTGCATCCCTTGCAGTTCTTGAATGAAAGGTCGACAAGGCGTATTGATGTCGTTTTTGCTCCTGCTTCTTCTGCTCCACGCAGGAATGCAGACAGCACCGTCTCGGTATTTCCATTTTTCCGAGGACTGCCGTTAACGGCAATGATATTCATGAATAGTATTAAGAAATCCCTGTGTAATTAGCATTTGCTTTTTTCAGATGAAACAGCGGTCTGCCACGCAGATTTTCACACAGAAGAAACCTATTATGCTGAGGATAGCGAATATATTAGCTATGAAATGGAAACGTGACTGGGGACTCACCGGCCGTCAGACCGTGGCATGGATCATCATGCTTGGTCTTGCCTGCGTGATAATTGCGCTGGCATTCAGATTCCTGAGCGGTGGATGGAGATACCTCATTATCGGGTTTGTATTTGTATTTGTATTCGTCCAGTTCTTCTTCTCGGACAAGATTGTCTGCAAGACAATGCATGTGCAGATAATCGATGAGAATGACAATCCGAAACTCATCAATATTATCAAAACGCTTGCGGACACTGCAGATCTGCCCATGCCGAAGGTCGGTATTATCATGCACCCGGCAATGAGTTCAATACCCAATGCATTCGCAACCGGAAGGGGGCCGCATCATGCAGTCGTTGCAGTAACACCCTGTCTCCTGGATAAACTGAACGATCAGGAACTCGCAGGTGTACTGGCACATGAATTATCCCATATCAAAAACCGTGACATGCTGACCATGACCGTAGGAAGCTTTGCCGTCATGATCGCACAGGTTCTTCTCAATAATGCATTCATCATCGGTCTCCTCGGCGGCATGCGGGACAGTGAAAACGGTGGAGGCATTGTTGTCTATATCGTCTTCCTGATTGTGGCATTCCTTGTCTATATTCTCGGAACGATTGTCACCATGGCGATTTCACGCTATCGTGAATTCGCAGCAGACCGCGGAAGCGCCTATATCACAGAAAATCCAGATGCACTCATCAGCGCATTGACCAAGATCAGCGCATTGTGCGAAAATGCTCCCGCTGCAAAGAAAAAGGAAGTTTCCGGCATGAACGCATTCTATATCACCCCAGCAATCTCCGGGGACTCCGTAATGGAACTCTTCTCGACCCATCCTACGCTGGAAAAACGTATCGAAAACCTCGAGAAAGTCAAAAGTGAACTCTGAGTTCACCTATTTTTTTACAACCGGTAATTTCCGAAAAAAAAGTGTTTTGCTGAAAGTGTAGACCTTTCAGTTTATTTCCGACATATCGACCGATTCTGCGACGTCGATTGCTTCTCCCAGCGTATCTTCCTGCAGGGTAGACGCCATCTTTTCCGTCAGATCGCGGTCATGCAGGACATCCTGGATACGTTCAAGATAGGGATTCAGCGCCGTATTGTCGCGCATATCAAGGATATTGGAATATTCACGCAGGGACGTGGGGGAGATACCCAGTTTCTGTGCGATATCCTTCTGGGTCATGCCCTTCTTCTGCAGATTGCGCAGTTCCGACTCCTTGAACGGCATCTTGAAATCATTGTCTCTGAAGAGCTTGAGCTGGATACGCGCACGGGAAATCGTCTTCGACAGTTTCTCATCGCCGAGACTGCGTGCGATTTCCGTATCGTTCTTACCGGCATAATACATATTGATGATACGCGCAAGCTGAATCGGTTCGAGACTGGTCTTGAAAATGCCGCGATCCTTGATCTCATGCATGATCAGCGCAATCTCACGCTCGACTGCCTCCTGATCACGGAGGGTCCCGTGCAGGGTGCTACGCTCCTCAACAATTTTTGTTTTATTGGTCAGACTCGAGAACAGATTCAACAGTTCCTTCTGTGTTTTCTTCTGAGTTTTTGCTGCCATAGTATTAATGCGAAATCAATTGTCTCAGAACAATATAAGGTTTCTGAAAAAAAATTCGCAAACAAAAGTAAGATATTTAAGATGATGGATCCGTTGGGAATCGAACCCAAGACCTCCGCAGTGTGAATGCGACGTCATACCGCTAGACCACGAATCCAAAAAAACACAAATTCAAAAACACCAAAAAGAGTGCACCGACCGGGATTCGAACCCGGGCTATTGGCTTGGAAGGCCAAA
>DALTWN010000117.1 GCA_029987045.1 Methanocorpusculum sp. | reverse complement strand
CCAAGGACACCGGTTACTTTTCCGGCAACTGGTTGCGGAAGGCCGTAGAGAACGAAGGCGTTCGGACCATAGCGGGAGACCGGAGTCTTGAGCTCTTCTGGCAACTGTATGATATCCAATGCTTCGAATGGGCATTTCTTGATACAGATACCGCATCCGACACAGAGTTCTTCCGACACTTCTGCTCGTCCGGATTCGCCGATAACGATGGTTTCGTCACCGGTACGTACACGCGGACAGTACAGTATGCATTCCTGTCCGCATTTCTTGGCATGGCACCGGTCTTTGTGAACTATAGCTATTCTCATGCGCTAATGGGGAGGAGGTAGGTAGACAGAAGCATGGTCCAGGTAAGTGCCCATGCACAGAAGGTCATGAATCCCTGATAGAACCAGTCTTTCTTTCCATATTTGGATACGTCGAATTTCAGCAGCATGAACAGGGATTTCTGGATGACGACAGCGACCAGCCAGACCAGCAGACCGAGAATCCAGTTCGGATTGAAGCTCGGGTCGTATGTCAGATAGGAACCCGGAATTCCTGCCAGGTAGAATGAGACAATACCTGCAATGATACCGAGTACCAAAGCGATTGCCGTGCGGATTACACGATCGACATGTTCACGTTTCCTGCGTGCGGTCTTTTCTTCTGGAGTTTCTTTGTGGTGTTTTTCCTCGGTCTTGGCAGGGACTGCATCCGGTGCATGGTCTTCTGATGCGGACGGAGCAGTCTGTTTCGATTTGGAGTCAGCAGGAGCTGGTTCTCCCGGTGGCGGGGTGACCTTTTCTGCGGTTGGTTTTTCCGAAGAAGTAGCAACTGTTGCTGCTGGTTCCGGATCTGCACGGAACCGCATCTCGATTGCCTTTTCCGGACAGATCTTTACACATCTGCCGCATCCGGTACACAGTTCTTCTACAATGGTTGCTTTCTTGTTGCGGCCGATAAAGATTACCGGCATATTCTTTCGTGAAGCCGGGCAGAACTTTACACATCGGCTGCACATCGAAGTATCGCATTTTTCTTTACGTATATACGCTACCTGCATTGGGGACCTCCATTCAGGATGTTTAATTATATTAGTTTGCACACCTTATTATTTAGTAGTATATCAATGGCGACGCAGAAAGGAATGAGCGGAGTTGACGTCAGGGCGTGTGTGGCGGAATTACAAACACGGTTGCCGCTCTGGATTGGGAAAATCTACCAGTATGACAATGATAGCTTCGGTTTTCGCCTCAATGGAGAGAACAAACAGCGGTTCCTTTTCTATTGCGTGCGCGGAATACGGGCACATCTGGTATCCGAACTCCCGCCGGCACCGAAGAATCCGTCGGGATTCTCTATGTATCTGCGTAAATATATCGAAGGAGGGAAGGTTCTTTCCATCGAACAGAAAGGAATAGAACGGGTAATTATCATTGCAATCGGTAAGGGCCCGAATGAGTACCGGCTCATTATCGAACTGTTCGATGAAGGCAATCTCATTCTTACGGATGCGAATTTCGTCATTATCAACGCGCAGACGCAGAAACGGTTCCGTGAACGTGATATCGTCGCTGGAGCAGAATATGCAGGTACTGCACGGAGTCCGGAAGAGCTCACCTATGAAGAATTCAAGGCGGCAATCGCGTCGGAAGAGAATGATATCGTACGCGCACTGGCGACGAAACTGCTGCTCGGCGGAGCGACGTCGGAAGAAATCTGCAGGCTTTCCGAAGTATCGAAATCGATGCCGGTAGGATATGCTACGGATTTGCAGTTGCGTCCAGTCTATGAGGCGATGAAACTTTGGCTTGGTCGCCTGTCCTCACCAGAACCGGTGATTGATGCGAAAGGGGCATTTCCTCTCCCCTCACCGTCGCGTCAGCCGATACAGACATTTGCGACATTTTCCGAGGCACTTGAAGCGTACTATCCGAAATTCACTTCCGTCCAGGAAACCGTCGTCAAGAAACAGATAAGCAAGGAAGAGCGTATCCGCCTGCAGCAGGCAGCGGCAATCGTTTCGTTCGAGAAAAAAGCAGCCGCCGCGACACAGGCATCTGAAATTATCTATGCGCATTATGGTGAAGTCAAGGATGTGATTGAAGTTCTTGCGGCCGCATCGAAGAAGATGTCCTGGCAGGATATTTCCGCTGTATTGAAAAAGAGCGATATGCCGTGTGCGAAACAGATCGTTTCCTTGAACCCTCAGGATGCATCGGTTGTTCTTGATCTTGGTGAGCCACAGAAAGTTACGGTCTACGTACATGAGAGTCTTGAAGCGAATGCCGGCAGATATGCCGAAGTCGCGAAAAAGTTCCGTGCGAAAAAGGCAGGGGCTCTGCGTGCCATGGAAGCGGGTGCAAAACAGAGTGCCAAAAAGGAACAGAACCGTATCGGAAAACTCAAACCGAAATGGTATCACCGGTTCCGATGGATGGAAACATCAGATGGGGTTCTGGTTATCGGCGGCCGCAATGCCGATCAGAACGAGGAACTGGTCAAGAAATATATGGAAGGAAAGGATACGTTCCTTCATGCCGATGTCTTTGGTGCGGCGGCAGTTCTCGTTAAAGGAACAACGGGACACATGGAAGAAGCGGTCGGGTTTGCCGCATCGTATTCCCGTCTCTGGTCGGGTGGAAATGCATCGGGAGATGTCATCGAAGCATCTCCGTCGCAGGTCAGCAAGACTGCCGAATCGGGAGAGTATGTGGCTCACGGTTCATTCGTTATCCGGGGAGAACGTACGTATCACAAGAATGTGCCGCTGGAGATTTCCATCGGGCTGATGACCGAACCAGTTCTTGCGGTCATCGGTGGAGTTCCTGCGGTAGTTGAAGCGAAAACGAAAGTTTCCGTCCGTCTGCATCCCGGGACATTCGAGGGAAATGATATTGCAAAGAAGGTACTGCGCAAGCTGAAGGAAAGTATTCCCGACGGAGATTCGAAGGCCGTGAAATCTGTGCTGAATACGGAAGCAGTCGCTGCATTTGTTCCTCCGGGAGGGTCTGATATCGTATGAAAGCGACTCCTGTCGAAGAGCTCAAACGTGACGGCTTCGGCGAGTACAAACTGGTTGCCGATTCGCTGGATGATCTTTGGCATCTGTCGCATTTGGTCTCGGTCGGCGACACAGTGTATGCAGTTACTTTGCGGACAGTGGACGGTCCTTCGGATAAACTGCGTGCGGAAAAACTGGAAAAACGGCCGGTCCGTATCGGAATTAACGTTGAAAAAGTTGAATTTTCCGTTGATGCCAATCGCCTGCGTCTGTTCGGGGTTATTACCTCCGGCCCGGATCTCGGGCAGCATCATACTATCAATGTGGAACCTGGGTATGAAATATCGGTTGTCAAACGCTGGCGTTCGGTTGATCTTGCACGATTGAAACGTGCAGTGGATGCAACGCTCAATGATGTTATCCATATTGTCACGGTTGAAGATGGAGAGATCGAGCTCTATCGGATTCGTCAGTTCGGTCCGCAGCGAATCACTACGCTTACCCTTGGCAGTGGAAAAACAGCAGGCATAGATTCACGTGAAGCATTGTTTGCTGCGGCAGTCGAGGTACTTAAACCGGTTACTGGAACTATCGTTGTTGCAGGTCCGGGTTTTGTCAAGGATGATTTTGCGGCATATCTGAAAACACACGCACCTGCGCTATCTGCAAAGATGCTTGTTGTCGAGACGAGACGGAGTGGATATGGGGCGGTTCAGGAAGCAATCGGGAATGGTGTTCTGGAACGTGCCGCGTCTGATGTCCAGCTTGCGCGTGAAGTTGCTGTTATGGATGAACTGTTCCTGCGCATAGGTCAGAACGGTGCCGTTGCGTATGGCGATGCTGATGTCCGGAAAGCGGCTGATTTCGGGGCGGTCGAATCAATCCTCATCTCTGATATCGCATTGCGGTCCGGATTGTATTCACAGCTTCTGGAAACGGTTGAAAAAATGGGGGCGGAAGTAGTAGTGCTCTCGACTGCTTTTGAACCGGGTGAACGCCTGGCTGCCCTTGGCGGCATTGCGGCGCTTCTGCGGTATCCGATTCAGTGATTGCGGTTTAGCCTGAAAAAGAGGTTAGTTTATATATTTTGAAATGTAATATTACAAGGCACAACGTCTTGTCCCGGTAGGGTAGAGGATATCCTTAAAGCCTGCGGAGCTTT
>DALTWN010000116.1 GCA_029987045.1 Methanocorpusculum sp. | reverse complement strand
ACTCACCGCGGCATTGCGGGAATCGGGAGTCGATGTCACCACTTCCACCCGCTATCAGGACATCGAGGACTCGCTCCTGTCCGCATTCGGAAAACCCATACGCAAACACCACGAGCAGCACGAACATGCCCACGTCCACGGCGGATTCGGCAGTCACCCGCACTACCATAATCACAGCGAGCTGTAAATGACTCTGATCGACGAACTCTTCTCCATCGAACGCGAAGCCGGGAAAAGCAGCCCGATACACGACATGGATGCCCGGATCAAACTGATCATCTGCATCTGCGGGCTGCTTGCCGCGGTATTCATGCCGTATACCGGAAATGCGCAGTCGCTCGTTCCCTGGGAGATGGCAATCGCACTCATCGCACTCTTCATTCTCTTCGCCACCTTCTATCTTCTTTCCGGCGCATCGCTGCGGTACTATCTTCTGCGGCTTTGCCTGATCCTGCCGTTCGGTATCCTCGTGATCGTCCTGCAGCCGTTCTTCTTCAATCCCTACTACGATGCCTACCACGTCATCTTCTCCGTCGGTCCGGTATCCATGTACTGGGAATCGCTCGTCTTCGCCCTGTCCCTGCTTGCGAAACTGATCATCTCGGTCTCGTTCATCATCCTGCTGTCCGCGACCACCACGTCGCAGGACATGATCGCCGGAGCAGCACGCATGCATCTTCCGCGGATTTTCGCGACCGTACTCACCCTGACCATCCGGTATCTCTACGTATTCGCCGAAATGTTCCGCAAGATCATCCTCTCCTATTCCTGCCGGGGATTCGAACACTGGGGACGGGGGCTACCGCTCAGATACCGTCTGCATGTCATCGGCAACGGCGCCGGAACCATCTTCGTCCGGTCCCTGGAACAGGGAGAACGCACGTATACCTCCATGTGCTGCCGCGGATATTCCCAGGACGAGACGTCCATGTACGTCGCCAGGAAACCGATTACTTCCTTCGAATGGCTGTTCCTCGTCTTCAGCATCGGCTACATCGTTCTCATTCCTGTGCTCATATACCTCGTTTTTTAATCTATTTTTCATAAATTTTCCCGTTTTTTACACAAAATATTCGGGAAAATCAGAATCACAAACCCTAATATGTGCACACATCAAATAACTATATACATATGGAAATCCCGAATACCGCAGGAAGGGCCGTCATGCCGTTCGGCTCCCATCCGTTCTCCTTTGCCATCTGTCATCCGAGACTGGATATATCGTTCACAGAGAAGCAGGGGTTGGTGCATTACCACCGCAGGGTTGGGCGGCAGACCTTCGAGGCCGACCTGGCCACGTCGAATCCCGAGTTCAGGCTCACGCCGATACCGCCCATGCTGCGTCCGGCACCGGTGACTGATTTCCTACAGATACGGTTCAACGAAATCAATCTGGAACCCGCGTCGACGACCGCGATCTATCTCACCGCACCACTAGAGGTCGCCGTGACTCTCGGGTCGAAGCTCGGATCGGAAAAACGCCTGGACACCCTGGGATTCGCCGTTCCCAAGTTCGCCCTCTACGGTACGGCGACCCGCGGAATCCTTACCCGGTTCGTCAGGTCCGAAGTGGGCACCGAACCGCGGCCCGTAAAGAACTACCGTGAATTCCTCCTCAGGGTTCTGATCGAGAACACCACCCAGGACTGGGTATCCCTCGGCCGCATCATCCTCTACATGAATAACCTGGTCTTCTTTTACGACGAGACCCAGGTCTCATCCTCGGCGAAGGTCACAATCCTCAAGGAGAAGCTCGCGACCGTTCTCTGTACGGACACTCCAACGGAAGACGGCATGACCCGCGTCGAGCCGTCGATTCCGAAACGGAAATTCGGAGAGTTCTGCAACGTCAAGAAGGTCATGGACGAAGAGGCCGTCATCATGGATATGGGGTTGATCTGAAATGGCGAACGATACGGCCGGCACCGGCCTGAAGAACGCCTTGGATGTCGTCGCTACCGGCAAGGCGACCGGCATCAGCTTCCTCGATTTCAGGCTGGTCGGCGAGTTCACCGTCGGCAACCTCATCGCCGTCCTTGTCATCGCGTTCGTCGCGTTCCTCGTGGTGAAACTCGTGACCTACGCCATCCGCCACCGGCTCAGGGGCAAGGTCGATCCGAAGAACACCGACGGTCTCGTGAAGATTGTCACCTGGATCATCATCCTCATCGCGTTCCTCGTCGCGAGTCCGCAGCTCCACCTCGACCTCACCGGTCTGCTCGCCGCAGGAGGCGTGCTTGGTATCGCGCTCGGATTTGCCAGCCAGAACACACTCTCGAACCTGGTCGCCGGCGTGATGCTGATCCTGGAACATCCATTCAGCTTCGGCGACATCGTCGTCATCGACGGAACCGAAGGATACATCGAGAAGATCTCGCTCATCTCAACGCACATCAAAACCTACGACGGCGTCATCCTGCGTATCCCGAACACCACCGTGTTCAACGCCCGCATCACCAACTGCGTCTCCAACGTCGCCCGCAGGTTCATCTACAAGGTCGATATCAGCTACGCCGACGACGCGGAGAAGGCGAGCGCAATCATCCGCGGCACCGTCGAGAAACACCCGTATGCGCTTACCGAACCTGCGCCAGATATCTATGTCGACGACCTCGGAGCGCACGGCATCAATGTCATGATCAAGATCTGGGCACCGTCGCAGTACTACTGGCCGACGCAGCATGAACTGCTCTGGGAGATATTCAAGGCCCTGCGTGACGGCGGCGTAGATATTCCATTCAACCAGCTGGTGCTCTGGTACGGTGAAGAGAACGCGAAGAAACTCTGCGAGAATATCGACAACGACAGACCCGCGACGGAAATCCTGAAAGGATCCCTGAAGGAAGGAAAGATGAACAATGAATGACCCGTTCGATGATGTGAAATCCGCCGACATGGCGACCCGGCGTGCAGCAGAAACGGCAATCGCGGAAATGCTTGCGGCAGACCATGGAATCCTGCCTGTCATCATCGAGAATATCCGTTCAGGCGATATGAATTCACGATGGTATCTGAGCCGTGCCGTAGTGCATGAAGGACCGCAGCTCATTCCTGACCTGATCGCATATGCACGAACAGAAACCGACGGCGATGTGCTGAAATATCTCGGCGCCATTCTCGCCTCGTTCGGCGCACCCGCAATCGATCCGCTCATCGGTCTGTTCGCATCCGACAATGCGAAGGTCCGCGGAATGGCAGCTGCCGCACTTGAACGCATCGGCGAACCGGCAGTGGAACCGCTCGTCGCTGCAAGCAGATCCGCCGATCCGATGACCCGCCAGTGCGCACTCTTCATCCTGCAGAAATACGGAGGAATTCCCGAATAACGATGGAAGAGAAAGCCGCAGCCTCGCCCGCCTATCAGGCATATCTCAACGGTCTCCTGCGTCAGCTCGACGACGTCATGGCAGTCGCGGAAGCCGCCAAGAAGAAAGGATTCGATCCGCGTGACCGGGTCGAAGTCCCGATCGCAAGCGATCTTGCGGGGCGTGTGGAAGCACTGCTGGGATATACCGGCGTCGCGGAAGAGATCCGGCGGCTGGAACACGATCCGTCACTGAACCGTGAACTGATCTCCCTGAAGATCTGCGATGCATTCGTCGCGGGCAAATTCGGCGAAACGAAACCGGAGGATATCGTCGACCATGCGATCCGCACCTCGATGGCAATCATCACCGAAGGAGTGGTGGCGGCACCGACCGAAGGTGTCGAATCGATCACGATCCACGACAACGACGACGGCTCGAAATATCTTGCCATCTCCTATGCGGGTCCGATCCGTTCCGCCGGCGGTACCGCCCAGGCGATGTCGGTCCTTGCCGGCGATTATCTGCGCCGGCTCATGCATATGGAACGGTACAAACCCCGTCCCGAAGAAGTCGAACGCTACGTCGAGGAAATCAAACAGTACAACGCGATCTCCAGTCTGCAGTACATGCCCAAAGACGACGAGATCCGTACCATCGTACAGAACTGTCCGGTATGCATCGACGGCGAACCGACCGAACAGGAAGAAGTGTCCGGCCACCGCAACCTGCAGCGTGTCGCGACCAACACGGTCCGCGGCGGCATGTGTCTCGTCATCGCGGAAGGAATGTGTCTGAAAGCGCCGAAGATCATGAAGAACGTCGACAAGATGAACAAGGACAAGATGGTCCTTG
>DALTWN010000115.1 GCA_029987045.1 Methanocorpusculum sp. | reverse complement strand
TGACCATCGTTGAATGTATCCGGACTGCTGCAGAAGCAAAAACCATCCTGGCGAGATTCCCATGAACATTATCGGTATTGTCGGCTATCCTGCAAGCGGAAAAGGCGAATTTTCAGATACGGCAAAGAAGATGGGGATTCCGGTCGTTGTCATGGGAGACATCATCCGGAAAAAGACGACCGAACAGGGTCTGGAACTCACTGATGAGAATGTCGGACGTACCGCACGGAAACTGCGGGAAGAATACGGTATGGATGCCGTTGCCATCCTTACAGCAGAAGAGGTCAAGAGACTCAGTGCAAACACCGTGATTATCGACGGTATCCGAGGAGATGCCGAGATTCTGCATTTCAAGAAGACGTTCCCGTCCTTCAAGGTCATCTACGTCGAAGCATCGTTCGATATCCGGCTTGCACGCATGATGACACGCGGACGATGCGATGATGCAACCGTTCCGTCTGAACTTGCTGCACGGGATAAACGGGAAGAAGGATTCGGACTGCAGCGGGCGACAGCACTTGCCGACATCATCGTCTCGAACGAAACCGATCGTGAAACCTACATCAGGGCCGTTGAAAATATTCTCAAGGGGCTGTGACCATGAAATTCTATTTCGCCTCCTCATCGAAGATCTGGGAAGACCCGGCATGGGTCGCAGGCATTGCAGAGGCAGGATTCGACGGCTGGGAAATCTCTGCAGACGGAAACTATCGGCTGGATAGAGAAGAGAGTTTCAGAGCGGTGAAAAAGACCATCGAAGAGACCGGGCTTCCGGTCACCGTCCATGCACCGTTCAGCGACCTGAACCCTGCATCCGTCAACGCACCTATCTGGGAAGAGACCGTACATCAGCTGGAACGCACCATCGAAATCGCTGCAGAACTGACCGATACCGTCGTCATCCATCCGGGGTATCTCAGTCCCATCAGCAGATACGACCCGTCGCCCGCATGGCAGGCACACAAACAGGCATGTATCCGGTTCGGCGAGACCGCAGAACGTGTCGGTATTTCCGCATGCCTCGAGAACATGCCGGCTCTCGATGATTTCTATTGCCGCGATGCCGATGAACTGGACGGATTTATCGAAGGGACCGGCATGAAAGCGGTGCTGGATATCGGCCATGCAAATACCAATGCGAATCTCGACCGGTTCTGCAAAATAATTCTTCCGAAAGCATACCACATGCACATCCACGACAACCATGGCGGACGTGACGAACATCTTCCAGTCGGCGAGGGAACCATTCCCTGGAACAAGATCATGCCGAGAATTCTGAAAGAGTATACGGGAAAGATCATGGTCGTCGAAGGCAGAAATCCTGAAGAAGGAAAACGTAGTCTTGCATTCCTGAAACGGTGGTTCTAATGGCAGGAGAAACACTTTTTGTCTATTTCCTCGGAACGGCCGGAGCACTGCCGACACCGCTTCGCAATCCGTCCTCGATTCTCATCCGCAGAGGGTCCGACACTCTGCTGTTCGATTGCGGAGAAGGCACTCAGCAGCAGATGATGCGGGTAAAAACCGGATTCGTCGTGAACGCCGCATTCATCACCCATTGGCATGCCGACCATTATCTCGGTCTCTTCGGCCTGATAGAAACGATGGCGTTCAACGGCAGGACAGAACCGATGACCATTTACGGTCCGACCGGTGTCGAAAAAATAGTATCCATCATCCGCACGCTCACACCAAAAATTCCGTTCTCCCTTACTGCAGTCGAAGTCGCACCGGGAGATGTGATTCCTCTCGATGGGTATGCAATCTATGTCTTCAAGACATTCCACGGCATGGAAAGTGTGGGATATGTCCTAGAGGAAGATATGCGCCCCGGACGGTTCAACCGCGAAAAAGCAATTTCTCTCGGCATAAAACCTGGACCGTTGTTCGGCAAACTCCAGCGGGGAAACCCGGTGGTTATCGAACGTGACGGAGAACAGATAACCATCCAGCCGGAAGATGTCATGGGTGCAAAACGCCAGGGAAGAAAGATCGTCTATACGGGAGACACACGGCCGATCCGTCAGCCGGAAGAAGCGCTGTACCATGCTGACCTGCTGATCCACGAAGCAACATTCGAAGAAGATGAAGGTGCAGAACGGGCAAAGGAAGTCTGGCATTCGACCGCAAAAGAAGCAGGAGCTGTTGCCGAAGTGTTACAACCGAAAGAACTGGCACTGGTCCATATCAGTTCACGCTATGTGACTGCCACCAATCATCTCCGTGATGCACAAGAAACGTTCAGCGGCAAAGTATTCGCCCCCGATGACCTGACATCCATCGAAATCCCCTTTTCCGACGAGTAACCGGAAGAAGTACCCAATCACGAATATTCATATACGTCTGAAAGAAAAATAGTAGATAATCAGAGCATGCCGGAAACCAACAGCAAAAATCGTCTTGATCTCTTTCTCAACAATGGCAGTATCACTACCATCAGAAATCCGATCCGGTTAAAGATAATCAAACTGCTTCAGGCCAACGGGTCTGCGACGTTCGCTGAAATACAGGATATGACCGGCCTGTCAAAGTCCACCGTTTCTACGTATGTGAATTCACTTTCCGACGTCGGGATTATTTCCCGTATATCCGACGATGAGGATCATCGGAAAAAGAGCTACGTTCTGTCAGCACAATATGTCGGCAGTCTTCTTCCTTCCACATACTCTGCCGCTTCGGAATTCCGCGAACTCATTCGAAAAACCTACTCGAACTATGATCGCATAAACTACAAGGAAATGCTTCCGCACATTTTCCGTATCGCCCTTGCGGAAGCAGGCATCCATATCGATCCGGTCATCAAACGCGGAGGTATCATTCTCGGTGAATCCATTGTTCCGTTCATCGTCAGCGACACCCTGGAGAAAACCATTGAAAACATATCAGAATTCTGGAAACGCTACGAGTTCGGTGAACTATCCATGCGGACAGAAAACCCGCTGATTCTTGATATCTACAATTGTTACGAGTGCAAGACGCTGCCGAAAGGACTCTCGGGCGGTTGCATCATCACGGCAGGCATTCTGGAAGCCGTATTCTCCGCATATTATACGGAACAGATGACCGTCAGCGAAACCGAATGCCAGACACGCGGCGATCCGTGCTGTTCATTCGAGATTCGACGGCCACGCACACAATCCGCTGAATAATACCTCTACAGGACAAAAGAGAAAAAATTGAAAAGATTATAGGTTGCCGCAACCGCCGCCGGAACCGTCATGCTTTCCCGAGCATCCGCCACCCGACCCGTCGCGTTTGCCGGAACAGCCGCCACCACAGGAGAACTCGCCCTGGATATCTTTGCCCAGAAGACCGACTGCATCTGCTCTGCAGCGCTGACAGTGACGCATCTGACGGACATAAGGTGCACACAGTTCATGCATCCGTGCCTTGTCCTGTGCAGACGGCGGAACGATATCCTTGAACTTGTACTGTGGAATGATCGGGATGATATTGAAGTTGAAGACTCCTATGGCACCGACTTTCTTTGCAATCTCCGGAATGTGCTGATCATTGACGCCCGGAATATAGACGGTATTGATCTTCACGAGCATGCCTTTCTTGACAGCCGCTTCGATTCCCCGCATCTGGTGATCCAGCAGAAGTTCCGCAGCCTCACGACCGGTGTATTTCTTTCCCTTGTATTCTACAAATGAGTAGATCTTTTCTCCGATTGCCGGATCGATGGCATTAAGCGTGACCGTGATGTTCTTCACGTTATATGATTCGAGTTCATCGATCTTGTCAGGGAGGAGAACGCCATTGGTACTTATACAGAGAATCGTCTCCGGATATTTCTCATGGACACGTTTCAGCGTCTCGAATGTTTCTTCGTTCGCCAGCGGATCTCCGGGACCGGCAATGCCCACCACCCGGATGTGTTTCATCTTGGAAACGACTTCATCGATACGCTCGAGAGCCGTATCCGGGGTCAATATCTCGCTTGCAACACCCGGTCGTGATTCATTGACGCAATCGAAGTCACGTACACAGTAGTTGCACTGGATATTGCATTTCGGAGCAACGGCTACGTGGCAACGGCCAAAGAGGTGCTTGGCATCCTGGCTGAAACAGGGATGTTCCTGAATCCGGCGAAGGGTATCCGGATCATATGGGAGAGACTCTTCCTTTTTTTCCATACCCTATTGTATGATTTTCTTCCTATTTAACGAGATGGAATG
>DALTWN010000114.1 GCA_029987045.1 Methanocorpusculum sp. | reverse complement strand
GAAGATACCATCTCCATATCGTTCCAATTCTTCTTTGAGATATGTAATGTTATCTTCTTTTTCCAGTATTCGATTAATCCAATCGAAATCACCATTCTGTTTAGATTTTTTCATATCCTCTACCAATTCAGGGTGATGTTCCATCGTCATGATAACCATTTCTTTTGATTCATCATCAGATGCAAATTCAGGAACGCTCCTTTCACGAGATTCATTTTCTATCTCGGCTCTGGCTATTCTCTTGGCCATAGCTCTCCAGCCAAAGAATACACCGATTGCGAAGAGAATCCCTAAAAATATCAGGTACGGTATATCTATCATTACTTTTTATATTACCATTGTGAGAAATAATAGTTCCTCCGTTTTTGGGCAGAGGGAACGTCCAAATCCCTTCTGAATCTACTGGGAAATCTATTAATACTCCCCTTACGCCTCAATCACAGGCACCACAAGCGTACCCCCATCTTCCCATTTTTATCGTTCCACGCACATAGATACCTGTGCCAGAAACACGCAATTCACCTACTCTCTGCACGCAGCAGGAACAGCCGCACACCCTGTTTCCTGCATCCAAGCTGCAGACCCTCAACCGGCGTGTCGGCAAAAAACAACTCTATTTTGATAAGGAACAGTTTGCCGCGTCCGTAACCAGCTGGAGCGGCATTCCGCTCATCTTCCAGAAAGACGGCATCCATCCGGATTTCGCCGAAGTGACTCGCGATCCCGAACATGCAGCAGACCTCATCGGCGGCATGCTCGTCGGATCGGTCCACAACCCGCAGATCGTCACCGAAGGCGGACCGCGGCTCATGGCGGAACTTGATGTGGATACCTGCGGCGATGAACTGCACAAGCTCTGGGAAGACGGAACACTGACACTGTCGACGGCATTCTATGCGAAGTCCGACGGTGACCGCATAACGGCTCCGCCGGTTCCGAACCATGTCCTTCTGTTTCCTTATCAGGTCGACCGTGTGCTGCCGGGAGATTTCGGCGCATTCGTCAATACCATGGAGGCACCAGCAATGTTACCAGAAAAACCAACCGAAGACACAAGACCTGCAAAGGTAGGCGGATTCTTCCAGGCACTCGCCGAATTACTGACCAGGAGCCCGGAACTGAAAGAAGCCATGGCCAATGCAGAACCTGCAGGAGAACCGATCGCAGAACCGGTTCCTGCAGCTGAAGAAGAAATCGCCGAACTCAAGAAACAGATCGAAGAGCTCAAAGCAGCAGTCGCCGCATCCGAACAGATCAACGCCGAACTCAAAGCGGAACTCGAAGCACTCAGACTCCGTGAAACCGAGCAGAAGTTCTCCGTGATCCTGAACGCACTGCCGGACGGCATGAAAGCGACTGAAGCCCAGATCCTTGCGATCCGCAACAGCTACAATGCTGGAAAAATCGAAGATGTCCTGCTGGACGCACTGAAACATTCCGTTTCGGCAGGCGTTACGGCAAAGACCGGCGTCCCGTTCGCACATTCCGAACCGGCACCGCGTGAAGAAGTCGGTGATCTGTCCGCTGTCGGAGACCGGAGATGACGGGCGAATCCTACACCACCCGGCCGGTCGGCAAGATCATCACCCGCGGAAGACCGCTGATGAGTGCCGAAAAGGTGCTTCTCGAATCCGCGAAGGCCGGCATGCTCGTCACCTGCGACGGCAACGACTACAAGGCAAAGAAATGTACGGCGAACACCCGGCCGGTCGGCTGGATCTCCTATGAGGATACCGACTACAAGGTCCGTCCGTCCGATTACGAGACCCCGTTCGTTTCCGGCGACCCCGTAACGATCGTCAACGGCGGAACTTTCCAGATCTACGCCCTTGCAACCGCCGGAACCGAACCGCTTGCCATCACCATCGGCGATTACCTGACAAGCAACGATGACGGGACACTCACCAGATTCGTTCCGAACACCGCATCCCCCCAGTATCCGCCGGTAGCCATCGCGGTCGAATCCGTGACGATTCCTGCGGGAACCGTCGGCAGGGTCCATGCGAATTCATTAATCTGAGGTGAAGACATCATGACAGAAACACCCTTATCCAGAGCTGCGACCCAGGCATCGCAGGAAATCGTCCGCCCGCTGCGTGCACGTCTGATCGGCCGGCATTTCGCTGCCATCAACCCGTTCATGAAAGGTGACGGCAAGACCTCGTTCGAATACACCACCATCTCCGACCTGTCCCGCGGATACGTCCAGTGGACTCTGCCGACCGGCAATGAACACAAGGATTCCATCACGTCGACGATGAAAGTCGTCAATATCCCGTCGCTCTACAAGGAGTTCGAGGTCCCGAAGGCCGATATCCTTGCCTGGGAGAACCGCCGCGTCGGCGTAGGACAGCAGAACGCACTCCACCTTCTCGCAGCGAACACTGCAGCACTCAAGGTCGGCGAGGAAGAAGACAAGATGATCTTCAACGGATGGAAACCCGACAACAACTCGTTCGCCATCAAGGGATTCACCCAGGCGGCGAACAACACGATCACCGGCGGATCCATTGCCACGGTCGGATCCATGTACCAGTGGATCAGCGACGCCATCGGTGCGCTCAACGAAGACGAAGTCTATGGCGACAACGAATCGTACAACATCGCGATGCCGCCGGCGATTCTTTCACGGCTTCGTGCCCTGCGGTATACCAACGGCGATTACGAACTCGAACTGATCCGGAAGAACCTCTGCGGAAACGGCAGCATCTACAGCACCAAACAGCTGACGGATACCGCGGTCGTTCTGCCGGTCGACCAGTTCCGTGAACATTTCGAGTTCCTTGCACCGAAGGATTACACCATCTCGTTCGCTCACCCGAAATACGACGATATCGGCATGGTCGAAGGCGTCGCCTACGAACTGTTCTGCCCGTCGTATCTGCGTCCCAATGCGAACGGCAAGACCGATGCGATCTGCAAGATCACGGATCTTGCCATCTGACGACGGAGGCACACCTTCATGGCAACACCTGCTGATGTCCTGCGCTGGACCGGACTGGAAATCTCTCCCGCGGACTGCACCTTCTTCGATGCGGCGGCAGAGACCCAGCTCGATGCAGACGGCGGCATGGCGATTGCCGGAACCATGCGGACCCAGCTTATCTGTTATCTGATTGCTTCCCGTATCGCCTGCCGCGGTCCATCGGCACAGAAACAGTCGGAAACCCTGGGCGATTATTCCTACAGCCGCCGGTCATCCACCGGATCGTCCGTCTGGTACGACTGGTACCGGGAACTCCTGGATTCATTGACGGCAGCTGACGGCATGCCGACCGAAACCAACGGCGGCATCGTCGAACGGACGGTCGATACGGATCTGATCGCACTCCACGGAAGCAGCAGCAGAGAGGGCATATGACCGTATTCACCGATCTCGAGCAGAACCTGGCGTCCGTCTTCGTTGTCGAACGGACCGGAAGAGACGGCCGGATCGAAGAAGAATGGATCTGTAAAAAGACCATCTCCTGCAGATTCTCACAGCCCCGGACGTCGCAGACGAATGTTGCAGCAGGCATGTCCGAAGAACACATCGATGCCACGATATACGCCGGTCCCGATCTTCTTCCCGCAATCACCGGTACGGAACTTCCTATCTATTTCCATACGAACGATCCCGGATGGACCGGTACCTGGGAGATGCGGACACCGCCGAAGATCCGGACCGATGCAGCGGCACAGGTCCATCATGTGGAATGCAGTGTTCTGAAAATGACTTCGCAGGACGAAAGCCATGGTTAAACGCTCGAATCCCGGATGGTCCCGCCGTATCTCGGAAAAACTCCGGAATACGATGCCGAATACCCTTGCTGCCGGCATGACCTCCGTCGAACAGGAAGCAAAACGCATTGTCTATCTCGGTCATCCCGATCATCTGGACCGGCAGACCGGACGACTGCGTGAATCCATTACGACCATGGTCACTGAATCCGGCATGCAGGTTTCTGCAACGGTCGGAACATCGTTATCCTATGCACCGGTCCACGAGTTCGGCTGTACGGTTCCGCATAAGAACGGCAGCGTCTCGTTCATTCCGCCACGGCCGTTCCTGCTGCCTGCCTTTGCCGCAAAGAAGCAGGATGTGAGAAAAAAGGTCCATGAAGATGTCCGAAGCATCATCAACGGTGAATGCCATGATTGATTTCCAGTCAGTCATCTGTGCGCATCTCATAGATCATCATGT
>DALTWN010000113.1 GCA_029987045.1 Methanocorpusculum sp. | reverse complement strand
AGCGGTTGATAAGTCTCTCGACGATTGCCATCTGGGACTTGGTGAACTGCTGCTGGGTAAGTCTTCCGCAAGAACTCGGAACCTCGGTAGAGGAAATGGTAATGTAGCGGACAAGACCCTGATCCTTGACAACAACTTCGGAAGTATCCCACTTGTTGAAGAGAAGAATCTTTGCGGTTGCGTTATCTGCCATCTTATTTACCTCCGTGCCTTCTCCTGACGTCCTAAGACCAGTTCGTTTAAGGTAACGCCGTTAACAGCGATAACAACGAAACGGACTCCCGGAATATCTCCCATGGAACGTCCTGCACGACCACCGATACCACAGATGGTAACTTCGTCGTGTTCATCAATGAAGTTGATTGCACCGTCGCCGACTGCGAATGCAGTGACCTGACGGCCGTTCTTGATAAGCTGAACACGGACACATTTTCTGATTGCCGAGTTCGGCTGCTTTGCTTCGACACCGACCTTTTCGAGGACGATTGCGCGTCCGAGCGGTGCACCCTCTAACGGGTCTGCTTTCAGTTTCAGTTTAAGCGCTCTGCGCGAATAAACCGAGTCGCTCCACCGGAATTTCCGTGCGTTGCGAACTAATTGTCTTGCTGCAAATTTTCCCTGTGCCATTAAGTTTCCTCGATTGTTTCGATTACCTATTGGTTGGTATATGGTATGCATCGGCGGTCCATCGAATAGACCATGGCCGACGCGTACCTATATTCATGAGCATGAAAAGGATATAAATCCGACGGAAACACGGTCTGTTCATAGAAACGGAGGTCGTTTCAGCTTTTTTCGAAAACCCGCGTGAAAAATAACAATGTTTATATATGCGGTTTCTAGACAGAGGCATTATTGCAGAAAAAGATACCCCTTTATATACTCCCGGAAAAAACAGCACAGAAAAATCGCGCAGTGAGTAAAAATAAGAAAATCAGAGGTCGGATGCACGTCTGCGTGCACCGTCGAAGACCGGATTGTCGAAGAGATCGAGCGGGCCGGTCAGGATTCCCTTGCCAAGCGAAAAGCCGAGCGCGACAACCGGCGTCACTTTTATTCTCACGACCGAACTGTCACAGAGACTTACCGGACATACCCCATTCGCATTCGCTTCCTTTGCCGCGAACAGTTCCAGGAATTCCGGCGTCGTGCAGAACAGACCTTCCGTCCTGCAGAGCAGGACCGATGCGGCCGATGCGGCCTGCGTCTCCGGAACGTGGAGGAAGTCCCAGAACTTCGCATCATCGGAGCCCGCAAGACAAAGAACAAACGATTCCGCCGGACGTTCATCGAACGTAAGCTGGCAATACGCCGGACGTGCCGCACCATCTGCAAGGTTACGTGTCTTTGCGATTGCTTCCGCCTCGACAAAGACCGACCACAGGACATTGGCGGCAGCTTCCTCCATCTCCTCCTTGTACGTAAGCAGAACAATGACACGATCGCCGATATGGGTCACGACGTAATCCGTAAGCGTCGTGCCTTTTTCCTTCCTGAGTGCTTTGTCGACGGAGGCAAGGATATCCGGAAATACCCGGACTCTGCCGGCAATCCCGCCAAATGGTTTCGAATAGACGGCAACTACGGTCATTTACTGCGTGGACTCGATCTTGGTGATCATGCCTTTGCTGCCGACATAGATCGGAGTTCTCTGATGAACCGCTTCCGGAACGATGTCGAGTGTCGACGAGACACCATTCGAGATGGCACCGCTTGCCTGGACCGCAAGGAATCCGATCGGGTTCGCCTCAAAGACCAGCCGGAGTTTGCCGTTCGGCTGTTTCTCGGACGGCGGGTATGCGTATACACCGCCATAGGTCAGAATCTGATGGAAATCCGCAACGAAGGAACCGGAGTACCGGTTCTTTCCGCCCTCGTTTTCTATGCGGTTGATGAACTTGGCATGTTTCTCGAGCCATTCGGTACGGATACCGCCGCTGCCGTAGAGATTGCCTTCCGGAATGCGGACATTGTTCTTCAGCATCTGATATGTTCCGTTCCGGTCCATCGCAAAGATGGCAACACCTTTTCCGAGAGAGATGGTGATCGTTGTCATCGGACCGTACAGCATATAGAATGCGGCCTTGAGATTGCGGCCGGCCTGCATACTGGAACCCTCATAGATACCGACAATGGTACCAACACAGAGATTCACCTTGATGAGCGACGAGCCGTCGAGCGGGTCCATTACTACTGAGTACGGAGCATCCTTGACCAGGGGGACGATATTTTCCTGTTCTTCGGATGCCACTTCACGGACCATGCCGCATGATGCCAGCGTATTGATGATATGGGTATCCGACCAGGTATCCATTTCCGCCTGGGTCTCACCGGATGAGTTGGTTGAACCGGCATAATTCTGATTCGAAATGAATGCATCGCGTATCGGGGTTGCCTGATCGGCTATGAGCAGGATGAGGTTGGATAAGGTCTCAGGTGCACCGCATTCCTTGAGATATTCCTGTAGGGTTGTCATATGGATAGTATGTTTGTCGTGCCGGATAATAAGAGATTGCACACCTTGGAACAACCCATACAAGACTATTTAGCTGGACGAAACAAATAGTTAACAGAATTTTCAGGCGAGGGTTGCCAAGCCAGGCTAACGGCGCTGCGTTTAGGGCGCAGTCTCTAGGAGTTCATGGGTTCGAATCCCATCTCTCGCATTACCATTTTGTATTATTCCGCGTTTTTACAAACAGGATGTCGATGTTTTTATTTTTTGAACTAGAAACAATTACTATCATTGACTCTATCCATATAGAAGATGGATTATGAGGTGGAACCGCAAGAGATGTCAACTAAATATTTCGTAAGAAAGTACAGCATATTGATTGCCACAGCAGTATTGCTCATGGCAATGGTGTTTGCCGGAGCTGCGAGTGCTACGGGAAATATTACCATATCCAATGCTACCGGTTCAACAGAATTATCAGGAGCACCTGTCGGCACAGTCGTTTATGGCGATTATGGCCAGGCTACGAATGGAACGCTGAAACTCGTGCAGATCGGATCCGAAACCCAGCCGTGGATTCTGGAATTGAATAATTTTACCGTACGGAACACCGGCACATCGATTATCAATGTCACCGATATTTGCGATGTGAAAATTGTCCTGAAAGGCACATCAGATCTTATGGGCAATTTCAGTAGTTTTAGACGGGAGGGGCTCATTAATTCATTCGGCAATCTGACGATAACCACAGAAGGATCCGATGGAACGCTGATTGTGAACAATACTGCTCCCGGCCAATATAGTTTCGTCAGAACGGTTCGTTCTACGAAGAACATCACGATTGCATCCGATGCGGAGGTCACTGCAATTGCCGATAATTATGGAGATCGTGGACGTGCAGACGCAATCCTGGCAGAGCAGGGTGTAACTATTGCAGGGGAAAATACTGTCGTCAAAGCAACTGCTACCAGTAAAAGCAGTTCTGCATATTCGATTTATGCCTACACTACAATCGATATCTGTTTGACTAAAAACGTAATGGCAACCGCAGAATCACGAGGTGATCAGATGATGGCATATGGATTGTGTGCAGAGACGGGAAATATCACCATTTCCGACCATGCGAACGTAACCGCCACTGCAACTGCAACGAACACCAATGGGTGTGCTTATGCGCTTTCGTCGTATAATGGAGGGGTCACTGTTTCCGACCATGCGAAGGTGACCGCCACGGCGACTGCAACGAACGCCGAAGGTTTTGCATATGTTTTGTATTCGTCCGGAATTGACGGAGATATCCTCATTGAATCCGATGCAAAGGTAACTGCCATCGCAACAGTAACTGGTGTTTCCAGTTCTGCTCACGCCATCCATACGTCCTATTTTGGTGGAGATGTCACGATTGCCTCTGGAGCGAATGTGGCGGTAACTGCCACTGCAACCAATGCAAGTAGTTATAGCTGCGCTATTACCACCTCATACGGAGCTGTCACCATAGACTCCGGAGCAAACGTAACCGCCACTGCAACTGCGACAGATACTGACAGTAAGGCTTACGTTATTTCCATAGCCTATTCTGATGAACCGCTTACCATCTCCAACCAGGCAAAGGTAACCGCTACTGCGATTGCATCAAATACCGACAGTGCAGCAAAAACCATCAATACCAATAGCGGCGATCTCAGGATTCTCTCCGGAGCGGCAGTAACTGCTGTTGCTGCTGGAAATCAGTCTGCATCTTCTCTCGTATCCGATTCGGCAAATATCATAATTGAAAATGCAAGTACTGTTGAAAC
>DALTWN010000112.1 GCA_029987045.1 Methanocorpusculum sp. | reverse complement strand
TTTGCCGGATATACGAGTTCCTTTTCGTAATTGATCCATCCGTCGCAGTCGCTGCCGATAAGGAATTTGACTTTCAGGTTGGGACACTCGTTTTCTATTTCCTGTATCTTCCACAGATTGTCGGTATCGGTGACAATCATCTTGAAGTGTCCCTTGTTTATACGGTATTTGAGATCATGCGGGGTGAGAATGACGGGAGTTGGACAAATAACGGCACCGATCTTGATGGCTGCAAGCGCGAATGTCCACCATTCCGGAATTCTCGGCAGCATAATCATTACCCGGTCGCCTTTTCCGATGTTCTGTTTGAACATCATGTTGGCTATCTGATTCGAGAGGTTGCGTAACTGACGGAACGTGTAGTAGCGTTCGTCTCCTGCCTGGTTGGTCCAGATCATCGCGAGTTTGTTTCGGTCTTTTTCTGCCCAGGCATCCACGACGTCATAGGCGAAGTTGAAATACTCCGGAACGTCGAGCGAGAACGAAGCGTATTCTGCTTCGTAATCGGTCATATTTTGGGGTGCCGTTTTTGTCATATGTGACATATTATTTGCATGATAAGCTAATAAACACATTGGGAGAGAGCGATTTTTCGCGGAAATTCTGCGCATATTGATATGCAGACAGACTAAATACTAAACAACATATGGTTCAGCTGACCGTTGATATCGGAGGAAAGCCCGGCGTTGATTGCAGAGGATTCTGTGCATACTGTTATTTCAAGCATGCAAAAGATGTCCCGCCGTTCGGCTGCAGATACTGTCTGCCGTTCAAGAAAGGATGTGATTACTGTTCTCGCGGCGTGAAAGAGGAGTATGCCGGATTCCTGCCGCTCAAGGAAGTCGCTGATAATTTCCTGGCTGATCTGCAGACGGTAACCGACGATATCACCCGCATCACCATTTCGGGAGGCGGAGATCCCAGCTGTTATCCGGAGTTTACTGCGCTCATGGAAATTCTCGGCAGTCTCGAGGTTCCGTTGCATATCGGATACACGAGTGGAAAAGGATTCGATTCGCCGGATATGGCGGAGTTCCTGCTGGAGCATAATTTATCGGAAATCTCGTTTACGGTATTCGCCTCGGACCCGGAACTGCGCCGGAAATACATGCATGATCCGACACCGGAAGCATCGCTTGCCATCATTTCACGATTGGCGAAGAAGATCGATGTCTATGCGGCAATTGTCATTCTTGCAGGTGTCAATGATGGCGAGGTGCTTGAACGCACTCTTTCCTGGCTGGAGGATGAAGGGGTAAAAGGCGTTATCCTGATGCGGTTTGCAAATGCCCGGGAGCAGGGTCTGATTCTTGACAATGCACCGGTGCTGGAAGGACAGGCTGTTCAGACGATTGCTGAATTCCGGAAACTGGTGGATACTGCAGCACAGAATCACCCGCATCTGCGCTTATCCGGAACACCGCTCTATGATCCGCTGTTCGATTCGCCGTTCGCTATCCGGAATCATCCCGACCTGTTGGATAAACTGCCGGAAGTAACCGGCACCGTATCGGTGATAACAGGAAGTGTTGCCGCTCCGTATATTGCAGAGATTCTTGCAGAACGCGGTGCCAGATCCAATATGGTGGTTCCGGTCGCCAAAGAGATTGCCTGTCTGATGACCATCGATGATCTGGAGAGTCTCAGAAAAGATGATCTGACGGATACGGTAATTATTCCCGGCCGGGCGTTTGTTCATGACCGTGAAGCCTGCGAAGTGCTGGAACGCACAGTCGTCCGTGGTCCGGAGATGCTGACGGCAGATGGTGAGACAAGTATGGGAATGACGGAAGAAGCGGTTCTTTCACTTGAATTCAATGCGTTTGCTGCACTGATACAGGAGATCAACCGGTATGGTCAGTGATTCACCATTGTGTGCCGCACTTGGCTATACATTCAGACAACCGTCTCTTCTGGAAGATGCACTGACGCGTGTATCCTATGCGTTGGAGAATGCCATTGATCCGTTGCATACGATGGACCGGTATGCCGTTCTTGGTGATGCCGTACTTGATGTCGTGATTGTCGAGCATCTCCTGGAGGCAGGCGAGCATGATAAAGGGGATATTACGCAGAAAAAGATAAATTCCGTGAATATGGCCGTGTTTCGCCGGATTGCAGAATCTATCCGTCTTCCGGACTATGTGCACTGGGGGAAAGGAGAGCTGCGGATGCGTATCTGGGAATCCGGTAGAGTATCAGCGGAATGCTTCGAGGCGGTAGCGGGTGCTGCCTATCTTGATGGCGGAATGGATGCGGTCAGAACCATTGTCCGTGCGGTGGTTCTCTCTCAATAGGAAAAAAGATAGGTATATATCGATTCATTACCTAAAATTATGAGTATGGCAGAAGATGTAACTTCACCAACTAAGGGAAGCGTTATCGGAAAGGGTATTGTCATGATCCTTCTCGGTATTCTGCTTGCCGTTTTCTCATTCTTCGGGACGGTATTCGTTGATGTAATGCTCGCCATCCTGTTGATTGTGCTGGGAATTGCCATGATCTGTGGAATTTCCAACTTCAAGAAATTAAGCGTTCTTGGTATTGTATTCGGAATACTTATTGTAGTTATCGGTGTCATCTGTCTGATAACTCCGGCATACCTCGCAGTTGCTCTGCCGTACATTGTAGCAGCTGCCGCACTGATCTGGGGTATTTTCAGCCTTGTTTCCGGTATCGCCGGCAAGGGTGCAGATAAGGCAATCTTCATTATCACCGGTATCTTAGGTATCATCCTCGGTATCCTGATCATCCTTACCATCTGCAACTTTGCAACGGTCCTTGGCCCGGTCTTTGGTGCAATCCTTACCCAGGTCTGGTTAGTCAGACTCGGTGGTATCTTCCTCTTCATCTCCGGTATCATGGTTCTTATCGATGGAATCTGCATGCCAGGACAGAAGAAAGAAACCTTATAAACACGGGAATCAATCCCCATTTTTTCTTTTTCTTTGATTTGTAGCAGACACTGGTCGTGTTGCAACTTTATTTATTATTCAACTGCCCATATACTGGGTAATGACTGAATGTAGCGACGATGATTTCCGCAGAGTACGGAAATTTGGAATGATTGCCTTTATTGTGGCGGTTGCAGGATTTGTCCTGTCGATAGGAACCTATATTGTATTTTTCATCTGCGGCAAGGCACTGGGAATGATTCCTGATATGCCGGCATTGCGTCTGACCATGCTGATTCTGACGGCGGTCGTTCTGCTGGCAGGATTTTTGCTTGAGGGGATCTCTTCTCTGAAAGAAGCTCAGCAGAAATGGCAGCTGATGCTCGGCATGTTCCTTTGGGTAATGGGTGCGGTGTTCTGTGCTATCATGTTCACCGGTGCATTCTCATAATTTTTTTATCTAGTAGAGGCAATGAATAAAGCATGCATGCATACGCGGAAGCAATAAAAAATAATGGTGCACGTGCCAATAACACCTTCATGACCCTGGGGATTGAACCGGTTTCATTCGGCAATGGTGAAGCGGTTCTTTCCCTGAAGGTAACAGAAAAACTGCACAACGGTGCAGGGGTTCTCCAGGGAGGGATTTTTGTCGTACTGGGCGACGAGGCGATGGCACTTGCCATTCACGGCGATATGGAAGCAGGAGAAAATGCAGTTACTGTTTCAGAGACGACCGAATTTATTCGGGGTATTGCTGCAGGAACCGTCGAAGCTCATGCAAAGATAACCAAAAAAGGACGCAGGATCATCTTCGCTGAGGCAGAAGTACGGGAAGCCGGTGATTCCGGCCGTATTTTATCCCGGACGGTAGCGTCATTTATGGTGGTTTAACGATAACATATACGTACAAGGAGGATAAATGGAGGAACTCGAGGTCATCGATCGTGCTGAAGAATGGGGAAATTTCCTCAAGAAGAAGTACAAGTCGGTACTCAATAAGCTGTCACGAGAATATCCCAGCAATCATTCGTTCACTATCGAGTATGATGTTCTGGAAAAGTTCGGCAAGTCTGGAATTATTTTAGCGGAAGATCTGCTTGAACATCCGGGCAAAACACTTGGAGATATCAAGGATGCTATCCGTCAGGCTGCTCTTGTCTCGGGAAAGGATGTTGAGGGTCATGATATTACAGAAGATATCATTACCCGTATGAATATCCGGTTCGTCCATTTGCCGCGGAAGGTAACGATTCGGGATATCAGATCCGAACACATCAATAAGTTCGTCAGTGTCGACGGTATCGTACGCAGAGTGACCGAGGTCCGTCCGCGGCTGGTTGTCGGTGCATTCAAATGTGCCA
>DALTWN010000111.1 GCA_029987045.1 Methanocorpusculum sp. | reverse complement strand
TTCGATGATGAACAGGAGAATTCCGAGTCCGACACGACCGGCGTATGCCAGGCCGATTCCTCCAAGGAGGATGGCGAGGATAACACCAATAATCATACTTTTAGCCATTTGTTAAAGCCTCCTTGAACTATTGGGTCAAGTCCATATTAATACCTTGTGGGCGGCCCCGCAGCGTCAGTGTTCCATGCCCTTCAGACCCGTGCCGGTCGCACGCAGCCATATCCATGCCGCGATGCCGATGACGGCGCTGATCATGATGCAGATGCCAAGACCGAAGATGTAGGTCGGCCAGGGCAGTGTCCCCATGGCCATGCCGATGCATCCGAGGAAGATGAGCGAGAAGTTGAAGAGGGCGGAGACCGATCCGGTATCGCCGTCGAACTGCTGCAGCAGGATCTGGAGACCGTACGGCCGTGCGGTGATGACGCCGATGGCACAGGGAAGGAAACAGAGCAGGAAGATCATCGGTCCCAGATGTCCGAGCGTGAGCATGAGAATGCCGCCTGCAAGGACGAGACCGAGAATGATTGCGCCTTCCGCACGCGGCCCGATCTTTCGTCCGGCACGCTGCAGGACGAGCATGCCGATGGTTCCGATGACGACGTTCGCGGCAAGCATGAGACTGTATCCGGTCGGCGAAAGACCGAAGGTTCCTTCGTAGATGTAGGCAGAAACGGCAAGATAGGCCATGAACGGCAGGGTGAGGACGGCCATCGCGACGAGGAACAGCGTGAATGCCCGGTGTCTGCACAGAGCCGGAAGACGCAGCAGGACGCCGGCGATGCTGCCGGTATACTTCTCGTTCTTCGGCAGGGATTCGCACAGGAACAGGCCGATGATCAGTGCGGCGATCGTGATGAGTCCCGGGAACATCAGCGTTGACTGCCAGCTGACATATTCGATCAGGACCGCGCCGATGATCGGAGCGAAGAGCGGACCGAGGACGGAGAACGCGATCGTGAGCGTCAGGACTTTCTGCCGGATTTTCTCTTCGAAGCAGTCCTTGACGAGCGCGGTCGCGATCACTATCAGACCGCCGGACGCCGCTCCCTGGATCAGGCGCAGGACGATGAACAGCGTGATGTCCGGAACGAATCCGCAGAGAATGCTCGAGACGACATAGATGGCGATGCTTGCAAGAAGAATGGGTTTTCGTCCGTACTTGTCGCTGATTGCACCGAGGAACAGGATACCGATCGCCTGGGCGAACAGGAACCCGTAGAGCGTGATATTGAGGATGGCTTCGGTGGTATCGAAATAGTCGACGATCTCCATGAGGCCGGGAAGATACATATCGGTGGAACATGGTCCGATGACGGACAGGATGATGATGAGGACGATGATGACCCAGGGCGGGAGATATCGCTGCAGATGCATGTTCCGGAATATCATAGATGTGATTATCCGTTATCGGTCCGAACCGTTAAAGCTTGTTTTTTTCCGGAGCCGGTGCATTTATCGGCAATGGCGACAGACATCTATGCGGCGGAGATGCGGATCATTTTCCCGTACGCATTTTAGGGTGGTATTCCGAGTCGGCTGAGGGGCCGGCGTCTGCGTAGGATTCTTCACACTTGGTCCGTATCTTTGCTGCTGTTTTCACGAACCGTATCTTTATCGTTTTCGAAGAGAAAATCTAAGAATCAGAAATGATCCAGGACCATATCGAACACCATACTCACCACGGACTCATGCCGGCGCTTGCAGCCGTTTCCGTGCTTCTCCTCCTTGCGGTCTGTGCCGGTTCGGCAGCCGCGGACTACAATGTCGCCTACGGCGATACGGTGAACCTCGTCGTCGACAATCCGTTCGGCGGAACGGCATATTTCTATATCCAGGGCACGAACTTCCCGTTCTCGCCGCTGAAGGATGCTTCAGGGAATCAGCTCACGGTTTCCGGCAGAGGAACGCGGTCCGTCGAACTGAATACCGCGGACATCCGGTCGAAGACCGGCCAGCGTCCGGATACCGGAACCTATACCATCTACGTATCGAACAATCCGTCGGCTACCGGTCCGGGGAACCTTGATTCGGGCAACGGCTACTGGCGGTCCTATGCGCTGACGCTTCGTCCGATCGGCGTTTCCGTGACCCAGGTCTCGTCGGTCTCCGCCGTGGCGGCGACGCCGGTTCCGACGGCGGTATCGGCGTTTGCGGTTCCCGCGATTCCCGCGACACCGGCATCGACGCCGACACCGACCCCCGCATCTCCCGGCCCGCTCGCCGGTCTCATCGCCGGTCTTTGTGCGGCGGTCCTGGCACTGCGCCGCTGACCGTTTTTTTTTTCCATTTTTTCCGCGGATCCGGTCGACGGATTCCGTCTTTTCGTCCATGGATTCTCCGGCTTTGATTCGGGGCTGTTTTCGTCCGGATTCTGCCGAAAAGTGGCAAATTTGGCAGTTTTTATCCTGGAAATGAGAGAATGTTTTTATACTCATGAGCTAAATAGATACTTATCACTTAATAGGTGAGCAAAAAAAATGGCAAAAGTATTTGCATCAGTTGGCGGAGCGTTCGGCTATGCCACTAACAATACCTTCAAGAAACCGCTCGTGTGGATTCTCGTCGCACTGGTCATGGTTCTTGAATTCATTGCTGCTGCCGTAGGTGTTCTCTACCTTGCAGTTGCAATCATCGGCGCAGAACTCGCGTCCGCTATCACAGGCGTAATCACTACCCTTGGACTCGGTCCGCTTCTTGCTCTCTTCCCGGCATATAACGGCGGAGCATTGATCGCGATCGGTGTGATCGGACTTATCGTGTCCATCATCCTCGGTTTATTCCTCCTGGGTCTTCAGATCAAGATTTACGCAGGAAAGGACATCACCTTCTCCGGATTCTTCGGCACTGTCGGCCGCGGTTTCCAGAACCTCATCATCAGCATCATCTACGAAATCGTCGTCGTCATCCTGATCGTCGCGATTTCTCTCGGCATGGGCCAGATCACGGCATTCGCAAGCGGTGACCCGTTCGCAACCCTCGTCGCTCTTGGTGCATGGGCAATCCTCCTCGTCATCCTTGCAATCATCTTCGCAATCTTCATGATTCCGGCACTCATCAACTTCTCCCGCCAGGGCAAGTTCGGTGCAGCATTCCAGTTCAAGAAGATCGGTGCAATGATCGGTGCAGCAAAGTGGTACAAGATTCTCGCAGGTATCATCGTCATCGCAGTCGTTGTCTGTGTCCTCTACCTCATCGCCTACCTCATCGCAGGTCTGCTGGGTATTATTCCGGGCATTGCAGGTGCGATTCTCGCCACCGTCTGGCTTGTTCTGACCTACACCTACATCTTCTTCGTCGGTACCAGCTACTGGGCGAAGTTCTTCGCACCGGTCGAATAAACGAAAGGAAACAGGAAGACCCGATCTTCCTTCCTTTTTTTCAGGAATTTATAGAAAACCAGGATTTTTCATCTCTTTTGTACCGCTTGTTCGTTGGATATTCGCGGGTTTTCCGTCATTGCGGCCCGGCCCGGCCTGTTCAGTCGCACCGCTGTCTCTGCGTTTGGAGCTTTCCGGCCGTATTTTCGCCCCTTCAGAATGAATACCCCACATTAAAATATTCTGCCAACCAATAGTATACGTGCCGTGAGAGGAGGGTTGGATGAAAACTGAGGTTCTGAAAAGCATTAAAGAAGCAGAAGCCGAAAGTAAGTCCGTCGTCGAGGCAGCGGAAAAAGCCGCGGAGCAGACATTAGCGTCCGCGAAACTTGAAGCTGACAACCTCATTGCAAAGGCCCAGGCCATTGCCGAGGACTACAAGAAGCAGAAGCTTGCTGATGCACGGAATGTAGCGATAACGAAACACAACGCCATCGTCGAACAGGGAAAGGCAGACGCCAGGAACCTGGTCGCATCGGGCGACAAGAAACTCGAACAGGCAATTTCGTTATTCGTAGAGCGGTTTAAGGAGAAACTGCATGTTTCAGCCTAAGCCGATGACACATCTGCTCATTGCCGCAGGCAAGGATCAGATGGCGTCAGTAGTTAGCGAACTTTATCGTCACCAGGTATTCCACATCACTGATTTTGTCGACCAGGGAAAAGAAGGATACGAAGGAGTCAAACTAGGTGTTCCTATGGAGAACGCCGGAGAGTTGTCCACTGATCTCATCAAGATCAGATCCATCGAGAACGTATTCCAGACATCCCCGAAGACGCAGTACAATGTTCCCGTACGTCCGGCAGAAACGATTCGAGCAGCAATAAAGAAAGAACTCCCTCAGATCTCTGAGGAAGTCGATGCGCTCACGGCAAAGCGTTCGAATGCTGAGGCTAAGATACGAGAATGTGAACAGCGTATTGCAGAACTT
>DALTWN010000110.1 GCA_029987045.1 Methanocorpusculum sp. | reverse complement strand
GTAGGACTTGAAGTCCCATCCATCAACGCTTCCGCGGAGGTCATCTGCAATCGCCCATATTGATTTGTGCAGTTCCGCACGTTCCTGATCTTTGTTGATTTCTGCCATGATTTGTTTTTTTCCGTATGTTTTTTTCTTAGTGTTCGTTATTCTCAGCACAAATTGTGGTTTCTGCCATCAAGTTTTATGGCATCGTTCTTTCTCTTGGATGACTTTCGTTTCCGTGAATCATCTATAGCTGAATTGGATGGAATTTCCCGGAGTTCGATATGATGAATCGTATCGATATGGTCAGGGAACTCCAATGGCTCCTCTTCCGGATGGAACCGGGATTTCAGGCGTTTCAGCGGAGATATCGTTTTATCTTCCAGTTCAACAGGATTCCCGTCTTCGTCGCAGAGCACCAGTTCACGGGTCATCAATTCATTATAATAATCCCGTAATGCTGCCTTGACATCCGGATCGTATTTGATGAGCTCGATCAAACCGGCTGATGAAATCCTGCGTTCGTCGGATCCCATCTGATACAGTGAGAATTCAAGCGCCTTCCGTGCCCAGGCGGATGCCTTCATCCCTTCGGCCGCAGCACGGCGGTTGATATCCTGTGCCAGGGATCTGGGGATACGGATAGAGAATGGATAGTCACATGTCTCATCGTCTGGTTGTGCCATAAATTAGTAATTGGCGTCTTTCTTTAATATAGTTTGTCATTAAATTGCTTACAATGTATTTCATTACCTGTGGCTAGAAGTATATTTTCTCCAATGGTTTGTGTTCTCCGAAAACTCTATCAAAATAGAAGATAAACAATATATCTAATTATGGATGATATGTTTGATGAGCCAAATGTGACAGGCCAGGTCAGATTATCACAAACAGATGCTGATCGTCTCATTTCTCTTGAAAAAAGAATGTCCGATTAGAACAAAATATACGTATCCATCTCAAGGATCATTTTTGGAAATACCCGTCTGCTCCATGGATAAAAAAGAAAATTTCAAACTGACAATACAACCAGGCAAAATAAGTTTCTCAAAAACAAGCGATCAATTGCGTGAGAAATATACCAATCTGATTCTTGTAAGGGTTGATATTGGCGATACTATCAAACATACCAATCCAGATGGCACTATTGTCGAAGGTAACCATATTCACCGGTACATAGAAGGGTATGAAGATAAAATAGCACAGAAGCTTCCTGATGACTTTCTAAATCCAAAAGACCCATACCAAACACTGACCGACTTCATGAAATACTGTAGAATTACAAAAATTCCGAATATCGACACAGGATTAGATCAATATGGTAACTGATATCAATGAATTGATACATACGTACGCAGACTGGATTTCTGATCAGATAAAGGTACGGAACATTGGTGAATACGAAGAAATTACCACACCGTTCCTTGATAGACACAATGACTGGATTCAAATCTATCTCAAGGAAATCACTGAAAATAAGTATGTTCTTACTGATGGAGGGTATACTCTTCAGGATTTGGCAAATTGTGGTGTTGCTATAGAAACTGAAAGAAGGCGCAATATCTTACTCACAAATATTGCTGGGTTTGGTGTGGTGCTCAAAAATGAGAATGAACTGACAATTGAAGCAACTAAATCTAACTATCCTCAGAAGAAGCACAATCTGATTCAAGCAATCCTTGCAGTTAATGACATGGTGAATATCTCAACTTCAAGTACCATGCAGTTGTTTTCAGAAGACGTGAAAACGTGGATGAGAAAGAATAATGTAAGGTTTAATGAAAAAATGGAAGTAACTGGGAAATCAGGATTGTCACACAAATTCGATATAGTAATTCCCCCATCTCTCGATGGGAACTATCCAGAAAGATTCATCCAACCATACAATTCTCTCTCCTATCAGCAGATTCGTGCACTGGCATTTGATTGGTGTGATATTAAAGATGAAAGAGATGCACAACTTATTGTCATTTTCAATTCCAACCAGAAACTCAGCAAAAAAATTCAGGAAGTCTGTGATATCTGTAATATAACGACAGCATCATTTAATGAGATAGAATCGATTTCCCAAATGATAACTGCATAAGCAATACAAAGACGATTTGATTAATTAGGAACGTTTGAACGGGCTGGGTCCTGTTCTCATTTTCCTCCTTCATCGTACTCGAGGGCGGTATAGGTGTCGATGATTGGAATGCCGCCGTAGAGTCCGTTTAGATATGCTTTGGAGAGTTTCCGGTCGAACCGCACATTATACTGATCGAGTGACATGATGACGGACTGACCGTCGGAATGCTTGGTGATCAGCCAGATTTCATCCTGCCGCAGCATGTCCAGATCCATCAGATGAGTCTCGTGCGTGGTCGCGATGAGTTGTGTCTTTCCCTTGGAGAGGGTGAGGAAGAGTTCGATGAACCGGTGTGACAGCAGCGGATGGAGTCCGCGGTCGAGTTCATCGAAGATGAATACCGTATCCGAATCGTTGTATGCGGCAAAGAGTACCTCCATCAGATTGAGCATGATACGGGTCCCATCGGATTCTTCCGCATAATCGAAGATGGTTCCGGTATTCCCTTCATGGTGGAACTGCAGCCGTTTCAACGACTTGATCTCAAAGGTCCCGGTATCCAGTTCGATGATCAGGAATTCACGGGGTGCCAGGAGGGAGAGGCCGAGATGTTCCGGCCGTTTTCCGGAGACCCGCATCTGCATCTCGACGAAACCCTTTGCGTCGTCGCAGATCTTGCGCTGAATGTCAGCCGGCAGGATCTTCTGATAATCCTCACTGTTTTCGATCCGTATTTCTACCGTTTCGATGCCAAGACCCAGGGAGGGGATGATCTTGTTCGCGAGTTCGGTATTATAGTTGTCCTGCATGAAGAACGGTAATGACCTGATGCGTTCTCCCGGCATGGTGATGACGAGTTTCTCTGCGAACCACCGGTATGCCTCCTGCAAGGGTTCCAGTTTCGGATTGTTCCTGAACAGGTCCTGTTTTCCGAAGTTGATGTCCTGCAGGAACAGGTTCATGGTATTGGTCTTCATGCCGTTGATATACGTCTTCAGATCGGGAGTCGAATATTTTTGGCCGATAGCAAACGGTTCTTCTTCATTCATCGGCTCTCGTTTGAAGATAAGTTCATCATCCTTTCCCGGAGTGATGCGATACAGCCATTCGCCCACTATCTTTCCTTCGGCAAGGATGGTGTCGAACCCGTAGGCATAATATGCATCGTTCGTTTCGAACTCATACTCGAAACTGGACGGCTTCATCCTGTTTTCTTCCCGGATCTTGAAATAGCATTTTCCGATCTCCGGCGACGGAATGCCGGTGACGACGATGTGTCGCGAATCCGCCATCGCCTGGACAAGGTTGGATTTTCCGGATGCGTTCGCACCGTAGAGTGCGGAAAACTTCAGAAGCGAGATCTTTCCGCTCTGGATTACATGGTCTTTCTTATTCCGGGTACGCCCCCTATAGGTACTAAACTCCTGCGTTCCCTCAAACGACAGGTAGTTCGAGACTTTGAATCGGATTAGCATATGTTGCTCCAAAGAGATTTTATCACTTATATTGTTGGTAATATGAGAATAAATAGTTGGTGTATATAAATAATGGGTGAAAAATAATGTAGATGTCAAACAATTGCTGTGCTGCACTATTCTGTCATATGCGAACTCAAATAATGAAATGTTCTTAAATGAGATACCATTAAGAACAAACAGTGCCGGGCGCAGCCCGATGTTGGTATATTCTATGGCCCTTAATCATATGCGGGTCGGTTTCTCGACCATTTGACTGAGTTTTGCAAGAACTTGGAGCTTCTGCGCATCCGAAGGATTTGCTTGTTTTTCAATCGCTTTGGAACCGTGGGATGCGCGCATGCTTTTAGGGCGCAGGGTGCATCTTAAACCAATCTTTTTTTTATGCCTGTAACCTAAACACTGATGATACAGATTAACACAGTAATCACTCACTGAGTAAACAACACACTGTGTTAAGGTTATATGGGTGAAAAGGGCCGGCGGCAATTGAGAATAAGGAATCGAGTCGTCTATGCGTCTCCATCAATGATCGCGTGCTGAAGCCAAAATAACTTGAGAGCGGCATCTCGTGTGTAACAGGGTTTACGTGCTTTCAGTCGACTTGTAATCGTGTGATGCGCGTTGCCTCGAAAATGATGCATTTTTTACCATGATTACCAACCCGGATGAGACGTATTCCTTGATGTACGTCACGCAGTACAGTGTGACGTAGATACACAAAAATCCTCTTTTTTTTACAAAAAAATGTCACAAAATGTGGTTTACCCCGCATGTTGCGAGGAGAATCCACATTTCCTCTTGTAACATGATAGATAAATACACTGGCATCATATTTAGA
>DALTWN010000109.1 GCA_029987045.1 Methanocorpusculum sp. | reverse complement strand
TTACCCACAATATCCGCAGAAAACAGGTAATGAGTACCGACGGTAAAATCATCGGCCATATCAAGAATATCACCTTCGATGCACCGACCGGCCAACTCCAGCGTCTGGTCGTCCGCCCGGATGCAGCATTCGACACAACCGGATTCAAAGTGGAAAACGAATCAATAACGATTCCCTTCGAAGCCGTAAAAGATATCACCGACTTCATCGTTGTCGACCGGTATCTCCTCCACTAATCTTTTCACTATCTTTTTTCCTTGCCCAGTTATTGCCGATACGGATTTCGCGGATGCGGATCCATCCGGAGTTTTGCGGAAAAGTCCGCGAGGGACGATGCAATCTGTATTCCCTGCGGACATACGGTTTCACAGGTCCTGCATCCCATACAGGAAAACGGCAGCTTATCTTCCGGCAATCCGCGAAGAGCCATAAATGTCGTAAACCGGTTTCCGGAAAACTCGAAATCATTGGATACCCGCATGATTTTCGCGATGTCCAGTTCTGCCGGACAGACGCTGCTGCAATATTTGCATCCCGTACAGGGAACCCCGAATTCAATGGATTTCCCCAACGCATAGAGGCGGGAACATTCCTCTTCGGTAAGCGGATGCAGGCTAGAAAAAACAGCGATGTTTTCCTGCAGCTGTTCCAGAGATGATGCTCCGGTAAGAATCATCGTGACGCCCGGAATCGCCTGCAGATAGCGGAATGCCGTCTGGGTCGCGGATTCTCCGGGAAACAGCATAGACCGTTTCTGTTCTACCGATTCCGGCAGATTCGAAAGCCTGCCGCCACGAACCGGTTCCATTACCCAGATCGGAATATTGCGTGCATTCAGATAGGATACCGTTTCCTTTGTCTGCAGATAATCCCAGTCGAACCAGTTCAGCTGGATCTGACAGAATTCCATCAAATCACCATAGGATTCAAGAATCCGGGAAATCAGGTCTGGACCGCCGTGAACGGAAAATCCGACATGCCTGATTCTTCCTTCCTGTTTCATTTTCCGCAGGTATGCGCCAAGCTTTGGAGCCGCCGCACAATAGGCTCCGATATCTGCCTCACAAACATTGTGAAGGAGATAGAAATCAAAATATTCTACTTTGGTCCGTGCAAGCTGTTCGCTGAAAATTTCATCTATTTTATCGAATGATCCATCTGCATGACCAGGGAATTTTGTTGCCAGATAATAGGATGACCGTGGATACTGTACCAGAATTTCACCGACTGACCGTTCCGCATTTCCGCCATGATACGGCCATGCAGTATCGAAATAATTGATGCCATGATCCAGTGCAAACGCTATCATTTCAGCAGTCTTCTTCGAATCGATGTGTGCATCGTCACCGTCAAGAACTGGCAGACGCATACATCCCATACCAAGCAACGACAACGATTCAGTTCCAAATTCACGATAGATCATACAGCCATCCCTTTCTACAATGCATCTATGTTCTTCTTCTGCAAAAATATAATCTCTTTGCCGTATCAGACTCTGCCGGTAAGAAGCCGGAACAGAAGAATGAGAATCGCAAGGATGGAGAGAATGATTCCGAGATATGCCATCCACTGATACCTGCCTTTCCGTGAAAACTGTGAGAATCCGAGAACTGCGCCGAATACACCGATAAACCCAAGCCGGTATACGAACAGAACACTGATGATACTGACAAGACCGAATATCAGCGATATGAGCGGAAGAATCAGTTCCAGACGGTTGCCGGTATCCGGATCTTTTTTCTCTTCTTCCGCGTCATGAGAGATACCCGTAAGCTTTCTTCCGCACATGAAACAGAATTCGATATTGTCATCGTCAGGAAGTTCAGTGCCGCAGTATGGACAATACATGATTCTCACGAAAAATCAGGAAGCTGATATTCTCCTTCACGCCAGGCGAGTTTCCAAACCGACCCATACCGAAACAGGACACACCCATCAAGGAAATCCATCCAGTCGTTCTCGAACAAATAGCCAGATACGACACCGATACAGGATACGACGAACGCATCGTGCGTGACACAAAGCACATATTTTCCGTCTTCCGCCACGTCACAGACATGCGTCAGGAAAGACTTCGCGCCTTCTGCTACCGGATAATGACCAGGAATCACGAACCCTTTCAGATACGACCGGATTGCCGAAATGGTGTCGTTGTCGACATAAAATTCATGGCTGACCGAATCGTCATAAACAAAAGCCCCCGGTTGTCCCAGTTCCGAATCGGAGATAGCCGATCCGGCAATAAGTTCTGCCGTATTCATACACCGGACAATCGGACTGGCATACGCTTTGGCAAACGGCGGCATATCTGCTGCAAATCTGCGGCAGTCGTTTTCACCACGAACGGTCAACTGTTTTCGGGCTCCGCCTTCCCCCGCATAGAACGGTTCACGTTCCGCATGCCGGATAAGAACAACACAGGCATCGTATCCTTTGTGCCCCGCTATGATTGCCGGAATCGGATTCGGTGAATGATGTTTCCTGACCGTTCCGCGAGGATAGGTATCCGACGGTTCTGCAGCACAGCCAAGAACCACACCCTGTTTATCGACATATTTCCATCCGGACTCGTCACGGACTACAGCTTTTCCGTTCTCGAACGGACGAACATCGAGATACCAGTCATTGTAGAGCAGTTCGCCGGAAGTGGTGATATGGGTCGCCCCATACTCCGCATGATAGACACAGGCGATATTGTCTCTGAAATCGCCGGCCCAGACAAATTCCATCGGATCTATCTGTCTGCCCTGGGCATCGATATTGATGAACCTGCCTGATTCCAGACGGACAACCGCAATCCCATCCGAGAAATCACCAGCTGCCGCATAGCGTTTCGTATAGGCCGGTTTTCCCTGAAAATCGATATGATACCATCCGGATGCATCATGGACTGCAGCCAATCCGGGAAACCGGTATTCACGGACTTCCAGAAACCGCTCCGGATAGATAGGCATCCCCGCATATAGATGATGGGTCTTCTCAGGAGCTACGACGGGAAATACCATAGAAAAAAAGATTAGCGAATGGCAGTAAAGCCAATCGATTTGTTGGTTATTGCAATTGATTCTGCAGCAGTTGCAACATCCCCAGCCATTGCACGGATACAGTCGACCGTTTCGACAACAACATCCGCTTCCTGGTGAATTGCCTGGAAGAGATAGAGATCGGTGCCATCCAGAACAGAAACGGATTCTTCAAAGATACCGTTCTCCCAGACGTCACCTCTCGGTCTAAGCATGTCCGAGGTGAATTCCTTCAGCTGTGCAGTGCTGGTGATACCGCTTGACTTTGAAACCAGACCAAGGCGGGAATGTGACTTGATCAGTTCAAGAACCTGTTCACGAGTGGCCGGATTCTTGAGTTCCATGTTGATGAAATGCATGTGCATCAGCGTAGTCGGTACAATCATGGCTGACGTTACAATATTGATGTGCGGAAGAACGCTCTGTACATCCGGACCATGGTGGGACGGAATCGTCACCGGATTGAGAACAATCGCATCAATCGGTCCGCGCTTGATATCTCCCGGATCTCCACCTCTTCTGACCATCGTTGCACGAACTTTCTTTACACCGAATGCAGTATCGATAAGGTTGATAATTCTGCAAAGACCTGTTGTGTTACAGGAGACAACACGCGCAAACTGTTTTCCGCGTGCTTCTGCATAGTTGCAGGACGAGTTGAACGAGAATCCGGCAACTTCATGGTCTTCTCCGCCTTCCCATATAGCCTTCTTGCCATACTTCTCGTAAAGCGGTTTATTGGAGACACCCACTCCTCCCGGAGTTGCATCAACAACGATATCCGCTTTCTGAATCATCTCTTCAACACTACCTGCAACAGGAATGCCTGCCTTGTCGAATGCTGCTTTCTTTGAGAGATCAGCAATATACAGAGGATATCCGCGCTTTACTGCGACAAGTGCTTCTGCTCCCGGTTTCGTTTTGGAGACACCGATAATCTCCATATCCGGCTGAGCTGCAACCAGATCTGCGACACGTTTGCCGATAGTTCCATAGCCATTGACTGCAACCTTTATCATATACTCATTACCTTCGCTCTAGAAGATAAAAAATCTATGGAGTTGATTCGTGCATACAGATAGACAAGATTGATACGGAGAAACACCAATATTAATGAGTACTTTTGGTGCGAGGGTATCCAAGTGGCCAACGGAGGCTGACTCAAGATCAGTTCGCAAGGCGTTCGCGGGTTCGAATCCCTCCCCTCGCATTTTCAGATTCAGTGTATGCGCGTTTTCACTTTTGCATAATCACTAAAATTATTGGAGTAGAGGTAAATTTCACTCAAAAGAGCTCCAGGAGGGATTTGAACCCTCGACCTGCTGATTACAAATCAGCCGCTATGC
>DALTWN010000108.1 GCA_029987045.1 Methanocorpusculum sp. | reverse complement strand
ACATGGGCGGCACCCTGAACCTCGTCACGGGCTTCCCTGATTGGTTTTCCCTGTCCCGCACTCAGCAGAGCGGCAAGCGTATCCGCACGGGAACGAATGATACCTGCTGCCCGCACGAGGATCACAGACCGGGCTGACGCCGCAACGGATTCCCATGAGGAAAAGACCGATTTCGCACGGCCGACCGCAGCATCGACATCGGCCGGCGTGGAATCGGGGATTCTGCCGACCTCGGCACCGGTCGCCGGATTATAGACAGGAAGCATAGCTGACATTATCATTCAATTGGATTCGGGAATATTTAAGACAGGGGTTGGGGGATGTTCAGAAATCCGACTCATTACCGAGGACATTTTATAACAACAGAGATTCTATTATTATTTGCTAACTTAGTTATGCTGATTATCTGTAAGCGGACTAATGTTTGAAAGTCGAGCATGTGAGTATCTCCGGGGGTGGTGCCCCGGTATACGGCTCACCTGCTTTCGAAAGCTGTTTTGTCTCTGTTAAATGGATACTGACTTGAGCATCTGCCGCAACCATACTGGGTTCCGCTCTCTGCACGACGGCGGTACATTAAAATGCTTCAGGCAATAACAGATATGTACTATGATAGGGCTAACTCTCGGCAGTATTATGGGTCTGCTCGGCGAAACCGCGTGTCTTATCATCGCGATCGCCAACATCATCTTCTGTATCGTCATCATCTTCATCGAACGACGGAATCCGCAGACGGCAATGCTGTGGGCATTGCTCTTCCTCTTCATCCCGATCGTGGGATTCATCCTCTATCTCTTCTGCGGCCGCCATCTCCATAAGGCACATATCTACAACAAGAAATATTTCTCCGACAAGGTCATTTCGGAAGCCGCAGTCAATGACGTGATGAAGGAATGCCTGAACCGATTCGGCAGCGATCTCTACGGATTCGAGAACGTCGCCAGATTCAATTCGAATGCCGACATGGCCATTCTTTCCGCGAACAACGCCGTCGAACGGTATGACGACGGCGAAGCGAAGTTCGCCGCATTCCGCGAGACCATCGCGTCCGCGAAGAAGTACATCCACCTGGAATATTTCATCATCCGTGACGATGACCTGGGCCGTGAAATCATCGACCTGCTCGCGAAGAAGGCACGGGAAGGCGTGAAGGTCCGTGCCATCTTCGATTCGGGAGGTCTCGGATCCATCCACGGAAAGAAGAGATTCTTCGCCCCGCTCGTCGATGCCGGCGGCGATGTCCGCATCTTCTTCAAGCAGAAGATTCCGGTCATCGACCTGCGCATAAACTTCCGCGACCACCGCAAGATCCTGGTCGTCGACGGACTGACCGGTATGATCGGCGGATTCAATATCGGCGACGAGTATCTGGGTAAAGGAAAGCTCGGCCCCTGGCGCGACACCCATCTGCGTATCCGCGGATACGGTGTCGGTTCGCTCCAGACACGGTTCATCATGGACTGGAACCATGTCGCAAAGGATGCACAGATCTTCATCGAGGAAAACAACGACCAGTACTATTACCCGGAAGACGTGTACATGAAGGAGTTCGGAACCTCACGGGTACAGATCGTATCGTCCGGTCCGGATTCGCCGGAAAAGGCGATCTATTACAGCTATCTTTCACTGATGTCCCGTGCGAAGGAAAGCGTGTATATCCACAGTCCGTACTTCGTTCCGGATGAAGCCATGCTCGAGACGTTCCGGATCGCCATCCGGTCCGGCATCGATGTCCGTATCGTCATTCCCTGCAAACCCGACCATCCGTTCATCTACTGGGCGAACCATTCCTATCTCGGCGACCTGATCCGGCTCGGTGCACGCGGCTACGAATACAACGACGGATTCATCCACAGCAAGGCAAGCATCTATGACGGAAAAGTGGCATCCGTCGGAACGGCGAACTGGGATATCAGAAGTTTCAAGCTGAACTTCGAGACCCAGGCGTTCGTCTACGATGAAACATTCGCCTCGCAGATGAAAGAGGATTTCCTCAGGGAACTCGAGACCAACTGTACGGAAATCACGCTCGAAGCGTACAACAACCGGTCTACCATGACCAAGATAAAGGAAGGTATCTGCCGGCTGTTCTCCCCGCTCCTATAACTTCTTTTTTGCAAGCATCTTCTTCATCCTGAATATATGCTGCTGCATATGCGTAGCGAACAACGGTATCAGCCACGGAATATATTTCGGCGTCATACAGAGTCCCTGTACCGCATTGCGGGCGAACGTCCGTTCCATCCCGACGACACGTGTGCGTTTTGCCCGGATCTCTTCCAGCATCTCTGCCGGTCCCGCATCGCATGAACTTACCGCGACCGACAATCCCACATCCCAGGGAACATGCGCATCCGATCCGCCGGTCATGCAGAGACCATGTTCAGTCGCATACTGTTCTGCGGCCAGATTATAGGGTTTCCTGAGTCCGGCGCAGAGCACTTCCAGACCGTCGAGCCGGTCGCCTGCAGACGGCGGAAGGACACCGGTCATGATTCCCTTCATCACACCGCGGACCGCGATGCCGTATCCGTACGGATGGGCCGCAACGACGAGTCCTCCCGCATCCTTCGCCGCGGCAATGATCTGTTCGGTATCCGCCCTGATTGCCAGATGCGGACACATGGTGTGCCTGCCTTTGATATGGCGGTTGAAATAATCTTCCAGGTCGGCATAGCGCTCGAAATAGATGAGGATATGCGGACCTTCCGCTGCGGACACCTCGATTCCCGGAATGACCGGTGTATATTCGAGGACTTTCTTCACGCCGCTGATGACATTGTGGTCCGTCACTGCACAGGAGATCTGTTTTTCCTGCAGGACATGTGCAAGAGCCTTCGGTGTAGTGAACGCATCCGATGCCGAGGTATGGACATGCATATCGTATGCCATCATTCCATCCCTATGTTCCCAGATCTCCCGTGTGACCGACATGATAAGACAGACCGTTTCTTCATCAATCTTCGTTTTTCGCGGTCAAATAGCTTTTGTCATAGAGTGGACACGCAAACAATAATGCTGAAGAGAGATAACATAAAAGAACAATGACAACTCAATCTCCGCGGAAATCACTGGTACAGTTATCCGGAGGATGCCTGGTCATTGCCGTCATCTCGGCCATCATGGGTCTGATCATCGGTCAATACGGCATCGCCTTCTATGTCGCCGCAGTCGCGGCGCTCATCCTGTCGTTCGTCGTCTTCTATTTCGCCCGGAAATATCCGGAAAATACAAAAGCATCTGCAGACCCGAAAGTTTCCGGAGAAACCAGGATTTCTGAAGAACCGGCCGAAGAAAAATGAACAGAATAACCTTTTCCAAAAATATCTTCCTTCCGCTCACCCATGTCTGCGCCAACGCATGCGGCTACTGTTCGTTCAAGGAACCCGTGCACGACGGATGCATCATGACGCCGGACGAATGCAAACTGATCATCCAGCGGGGAGCAGCGGCCGGATGCACGGAGGCGCTCTTCACCTTCGGCGAGATGCCGGAACAGGAACGCGGATTCTCCGCACATCTTGAAAGACTCGGCTATACCTCGATTCTCGATTATGCCTACGACCTGAGCAGATACGCGCTCGCCTGCGGACTCCTGCCCCATACCAATGCCGGCATCATCAACGAGGACCAGATGCGAAGACTGCGGACCGTCAACGCGAGCATGGGTCTGATGCTCGAAACCACCGCGGATGTTCCGGCACATGCCCACAGCCCCGGAAAGGATCCGCAAACCCGTATCGAGATGATCGCGCTCGCCGGCAGACTGAAGATTCCGTTCACCACCGGTCTCCTGCTCGGTATCGGCGAAACCCGTAACGACCGCATCGAATCGCTCGAGACCATCCGCGACCTCTTCAGACGCTACGGACATATCCAGGAAGTCATCATCCAGAACTTCTGTCCGAAACCCGGAACCGAGATGGCGGATATCCCGGGAGCATCGCCGGAAATCCTGGCAGACACGGTCATGCTTGCCGCAGAAATCCTGCCAAAAGAGATATCCATCCAGATTCCGCCGAACCTTGCCGAAGCAGGCAGACTGCTTTCCTGCGGGGTGACCGATCTCGGCGGTGTCTCTCCGGTCACCATCGACTACATCAATCCGGAACACCCGTGGCCGGCGATCGAGGAACTGAAGACCCTGACCGCGTCCGCCGGATACACGCTTGCAGAACGGCTCTGCATCTACCGGAAATACTGCACACCGGAATGGGTCGACGCACAGGTCCTGCCGACCGTCACGAAACTCGCAGAAAAGATCTATCCCTAACCACTTTTTTTGGCTGATTAACGAGACCGGGTTGTCTCAGAAAAAGCAAACGGACCCTGATTTCTTCAAAACATACAGGTGACTGTGCTGTCCTTGTGCCGACAACACCCACCT
>DALTWN010000107.1 GCA_029987045.1 Methanocorpusculum sp. | reverse complement strand
CAAGGAAATCGGTCCGAGCCCGATTGCTGAAGAGAGAAAGAGAAGAGGATTATAACCTCTTTTATTTCGGCGGGGATAAACACAATTTGCTCACACCAATTCAACTATGAAAAAAAAACCAATATTCCCCGCCTTTTTTTACTATTGACTAATTGATTATAGTCCAATAGTGATTCCGAATTCTTTCAAATTAAACAGAGATTTTAGGTAGCTTGCTATCTATCTCAATCTTTTTATGAGAATAAATCCTATTCTATAGACATATGAAGGTTACAAAAATTGCAGCTGTATCTGCGTTAATCCTCTGCGTTATTCTTGCCATTGCATCAGCAGGATGTACCGGAAATGCAGCACAGAATGTTGAAGGTGACTTGGATGTCATTGCTGATACAAAATTAACTGCTCCGATGACTGACATCATCATGGCATTCGAGAAAAAATATACGAAGGTAAATACTACCATCTCTTACGGAAACAGCAATGAGATTGCATCTCAGATGATTGCCGGAACAATAACTCCGGATAACTTTGTCTCTACTGACGAAGCGAGCATAAAATCCGTTGAAAAAGCAAATCTCTCTCTGCATTATGCCGCAACCACCCTTCCGTACAATGTCATGATCGATAGTGGAGAAACAGTCACCGGTGCACTCTTCCTCTCATTCATGGAAGGTGCAGACGGTAAGGCGATTTTCAAGAGTCACGGATACACAACATCCACATAAATCTCAATACAGGGATATAATCCCCTTTTCTTTTTTTACCTCCAGAGAATAGAGGGAGACATAGCTATTTCATCCATTATAACAAATCTAGTAGTATACCATGGATGATATCTCCTATTTACAGGCGCTTAACCATATCCGCAATGTTAAACCTGTATTCTCAAAACGCATCCTTCCCCTGGATGATGCATGCGGATGGGTTCTTGCCGATCCATTATTTGCAAAATTCAATGTCCCTCCGGCACCATCATCTACCATTGAAGGATTCGCTCTCTGTGCCCACGATATAGCAAAGGCTACCGAGAAAAATCATATCACCCTGACGAAAACAAAATTCCAGGCAGTAAATCGCGGCAGTCACGTCAAACCCCCATTTGATGCCGTAATCAGCTCCGACAAAACGGTGTCCTCAACTGATACGGAACTGGTACTCAAGCAATCTGTTAAAGCAGGAGCAAATATCCAGAAAACAGGCGAGGAAATCGTAAAAGGGAGATTGATTCTGCCAGGGGGAGCGAAACTGCGACCGATCGATATCGGTGCTCTTGCCGAATATGGGTACATGAAAGTGACGGTCAAATGCTTATCTGTTGGAATCATTCCAATCGGATCAAATTTCATTAAACCCGGTGTTACCCTGAAACCCGGACAGACCGTCGAAAGCAACTCCTATATGACAGCAGCATACATCAAACAGTTCGGACTCCCGACAATCAGATATCCAGTCGTAGAAAACGAACGTGACAAACTCAAAAAAGCCATCATGAAAGCCCTCAAGGAAAACGATATCATCCTGATTCCGACAGGACTCACCACAAATAACACGGATTATCTCCCGACCGTTATTAACGACATGGGCAAACTTATCTTCCACGGTGTCCTCATGAACCCGGCAAAATCATCACTGCTCGGAATAATCAAAGGAAAACCAATAATCGGCATGCCATCATCTCCTCTTGGCGCGGTAACGGCTCTCCGTATGTTTGTCCGCCCGCTTCTTGAGATGTGGGGATTCAGTGGATCAGCACGTTCAAAACTGACTGCAACAGCTGGATCCCTGCTTGAAACCGATGAGAATATCGACGAGTTACGATTCGGTGCGGCAGCATTCGTCGAAGGAAAACCCATCGCATTACCCGAAGCAAAATCTGCCAGAACGCAAATCAGCGGAATCAGGACAAACGGATATATCCACGTTCCCCGCGGAATAAAAACCGTAGAACCGGGAAACGTAGTCAAGGCAGTAACCGATGCGGATGCCGATGATCTGAAAGCGACAATTCTCATCGGCGGAACCTATTCGCAGGGCATGGAAACATTTGTCGAAAATGCGGCTGAAGCAGGTCTTATCGTAAAGTTCGGAGAAGGTGATCCAATCGAACTTCTGACCAATAAATACTGTCATGCAGTATGTTCCGAGAAAAAGCTCAATCTCAATATCCCTATCGAAACATTCAGCCTTTGTGATGGTACATTCCTCATCATGAGAAAAGACATGAACGATTCGCTGTGCGGATCCCTGCGGCGATTTGCCGGAGTCATCTAAACCCAACCTATGTGCAATCGTGAAGATTTCATAGATTATACCGAATACGATGAGGACAATACGGACGATACATTCGAAGATCTCATCTACGAAATGAGCATAAAGTGCTACGCTTGCAGGAAACCATGAAAAAACATATTTTTCTGACCGGGGATATACAGATTGGAAAAAGCACCGCCATCTCCAGAGCACTGGAACTGCTGAAGATAACTCCTGGCGGATTTCGTACCTTCGGCATTAATTATCAGGAAGACGGAAGCTCCGATGTCTTCATTTTTCCAGCAAACTCTACACCAGAATCGGGCTATAGAGTCGCGCATCGAACATCTGCAGGAAACTCGGTTTTCCCAGAAATATTCGACGAATTCGGATCGTTTTTTCTAAAACAACCGGCTGAGCTTATCCTTATGGATGAACTGGGATACATGGAATCATCTGCCAATAAATTTCAGCAGACTGTCTTCGAGACACTGGATGAAACAACTCCGGTTCTCGGAGTCGTACGAAACAAGGAAACCCCGTTCCTCAATGCAGTACGCGCAAGAGACGATGTTCTGGTACTTACCGTAACCAGAGACAACAGAGAATATGTCCCAGAAAAAATCGCGTACTTTTTTAATAAAGCAATTTGAAAAAAGAAGAAAGTTCAGATTAGTCCTTTCTCTTTTGCATAGTCGACACCATGCTGGATTTCTGCATCGGTAAAGCCGAGATTATAAAGTTTTACCGTTAATCGGTCTGCAGTATTTTCACCGCGCTGAACCCATTTCTCCGCAGCACGTTCTGCCTGTTTCATCCAGTCGATATTGGCCTTATCTACCGCTTCGATACAATTATCGATATTCTGCTTCTGCATGACTTCAATCAGTCCAATACGGGAATATGGTTCCATATTCAGGTATGCTTTGGCAGTGGTGATACTCTTCTCTAATTTTTCGGATTGCGGATTGCTCTGTTTTGCAACAGAAGCTACTGCATCAACAATATTCTCACGGGGAGTGATTGTTGTAGAATATTTCGAAACAGTAAATACGCCGCTGTCTTGGTGAGACATATGCCACTGATTGTTTGCATCACAGGTCAGACGTACATTGCCGATTTCATAGACCTGATTTCCGAGATCCTTCCAGGTTGTATCTGTGACCAGGGTCTTTCCGGTAGAGATGATGTACGTAATCATCTCTGCATTTCCATCAGCTTTCACATTGTAAACCATGTACTGATCATCGGTAATTTTTTCGACCCATGTTCCTACAACCTCACTTGTTCTTGTGTCCTTCGATGTGTCTGATGCAGCAGGAGTGCTCGAATTTGTTGACGTACATCCCGCACACGCGATACAGCCAAGTACAAGTACGAGGCTCAGCAACACCGCAATTAACACCTTGACTTTTGATGCCATGCTTAAAAGTGGGTTCTTTTACCTGAAATAACTGTCTTTCCGCGAGTTTGTGCACTTCCACGGTGCATGGTCTAGGATTTAAATACCCTTATTACAAATGTTGTTTCGAGGAATCCAAGATATGATTGACCTAACTCACGATCCTCTACGCAACAAAATACGAAGATGGATGGAACTCGATAACGAAACCCCGACCACCACCTACGTGGATGAACACAAATGTCTGACAGCACTCTACTTTGATTACATACTCATGAAATATCCGGCAGAGAATGAAGCACAGGCAAAGATCGAAAGAGAGATGAATGACCGATGTTTTGTGGAAAGACAGAAGTAATTTGCATATATTATTCATAAATTCCACAAATATAACGTAGAATCAAATTGTCCCACGGACATTATGGATTGGTAATCATCCGACATACCACTCCAATATCACTCGTTTTTACCAATACAACCATACATACTAACCTCAGTACTGATAGTGCGCATGGATATTGATTCATTACTCTTTTGATCAGATGATAATACATGGACACGTCGGCTGTTCATAACCCACAGAATTCAGCATGAAAATCAATGGAAACCCCCCCTATTTTTATCAAAATATAAGAAAAAATGCAAAAATAAAACGTCCCGACGGGGACTCGAACCCCGGTCTAAAGCTCCGCAGGCTTTAAGGATATCCTCTACCCTACCGGGACAAGACGTTGTGC
>DALTWN010000106.1 GCA_029987045.1 Methanocorpusculum sp. | reverse complement strand
TCATCGCTGTACTCTTCTTCATCTACATGTTAATGAGAGCGCTGATAGTCGGCGGAGACCTAGCCGGAACTATTCTATTGGGTTGAGATAACCCAATACATTCCTATTTTTTACCGACTCAAAGTATTGAGTAACAAAAAAGTTATTTTGTTTCTGGAACTACAGCAAACAGCACCAGATCTTCTGAACCGGTGTTGATGAGCGTGTGGGTCTTTCCTTTCGGGCAATAATGACAGATTCCTGCATGCAACGGTTCCTCCGTTCCTTCATAGACCGCTTTACCCACGCCGCTTAGGATATAACACACTTCATAATTTGTGTCATGTGTGTGCACCCCAATTGATGAATTCGGGTGTATACGAGTAAGCATAATTTTTCCCGCATTGTCCACATGCATTGCTGCAGTTACCGCTCCATCACCATTCTTGAAATTCTGAAGAGTGGTCTTTTCCAGTTTGTCAAAATCAAGTATCATGATAATTCAATCCATGTTATGTTGCTTGTTCTTCGAGTGTTTCCAGATAGAAACTGACCGGACGGAATCCATCGTTACAGGAAATCATAGCAGACTTTTTGTTCTTCATCCATCCGTCGTAGATGTTTTCTCCGCCGCAGGACAGTGTCAGGACAAACGGGGAAATACTTTCCCAGGCACTGTCACAGAATCCATCAGGTTTCACATAGCCATTGGCGATAAAGGTGTCTCCTTCATGCATCGTACAGGCATGCTCGATAGGATTTTCATACCGTTCCATAAGATCACGATAGCAGGCAACCTTTACCACAGTTATACGTACTTTGTACATTTTTGTGTACCCATGTCCATATCGACATATTGTTGTTTGTTCTTAGGTGCAGATTAAAAAATCTGTCCGGGCAACCGTAACTTTTCCTTTTCAGGAAACTGCATATCGAACTGCTCTGCTTCTTCTTCATCTACAAGATACCCCGCAGGTGTTGCATACTCTCCGGTAATGCCGGCGAGATATCCGGGAATCAGTTCCTTACAGAGAAAGAATGAAGCGTCTTCGCCATCCGGCAACCCATGATACCGGATACCATATTCGCTGGCATAGGTGAACCCGCTCTTACCGTAGAAGTCTATGTTTCCCTCGAAACACACTGCCCCGTATCCAAGAGCGGCCGCCTGTTCCAGCGAATAATCAAGCAGAATCTTCCCGTATCCTCTGCGTTTCAGTTCCGGAGCAATGCAGATGGGACCCATGGTCAGAATCGGAACATCCCTGCCATCATCTGCGTGGATACTTGTCCTGACAAAGATATTCTGACCGATGATCTTCCCATCCAGTTCCATGACAAAGTCAAGCTCCGCTACAAAATCAGGATTGTCCCTCAGCTGGTTCAGCACATAATGTTCCAGACATCCGGGACGATATACGTTCCAGAAGGATTCCCGAACAAGATTTTCGACAGCACGGTATTCGCTTTTCTTTTCCCGGCGAATAGCAATGTTATTCATACTCGATGGTTGCCGGCGGTTTGCTGGTAATATCGTAGAGAACACGGTTGACGTGGCGGACTTCGTTGATGATACGGTTGGAGATGGTCTCCAGAACCGGGAACGGAATCTGTGCCCAGTCTGCGGTCATGAAATCCGTCGTTTCCACCGCACGCAGTGCTACTGCATAATCGTACGTACGGCCGTCGCCCATGACACCGACACTGCGCATGTTGGTGAGGGCCGCGAAATACTGACTGATCTTGCGGTCAAGACCTGCTTTTGCAACCTCTTCACGGAAGATGGCATCGGCATCACGCAGGATATCGAGTTTCTCTTTTGTGAGATCGCCGATGACTCTGATGGCAAGACCCGGTCCCGGGAACGGCTGACGCCATACCAGATTGTCCGGAATTCCCAGTTCGGTTCCCGCCTTGCGTACTTCGTCCTTGAAGAGAACCCGCAGGGGTTCGATGAGTTCCTTGAAATCGACATGGTCCGGAAGACCGCCGACATTGTGATGACTCTTGATGACCGCTGCATTTCCCGGTCCGGACTCGATGACATCCGGATAAATGGTTCCCTGCACGAGGAAATCAACCGCACCGATCTTCTTTGCTTCTTCCTCGAAAACGCGGATGAACTCTTCACCGATGATCTTACGTTTGCGTTCCGGATCGGTAACACCTGCAAGTTTACCCAGGAACCGGTCTTCCGCATTGACACGAACCAGATTGATATCGTACTGTTTTCTGAAGACCTCTTCGACTTCATCGCCTTCATTCTTGCGCAGAAGTCCATGATCGACGAAGATACAGGTCAGCTGTTTGCCGACCGCCTTATGGACCAGGACTGCAGCGACCGATGAATCAACACCGCCGGAAAGGGCACAGAGAACCTTCTTGTCCCCGATCTTTGCACGCAGGGATTTGACAGTATCCTCAACAAAGGACGACATTTTCCATTCTCCTTTGCACCCGCAGACGTTATGCAGGAAGTTCGCAATCATCCGGGTTCCTTCGACGGTATGCATGACCTCCGGATGGAACTGGACACAGTAGATTCTGCGTTTCGCATCTTCCATCGCTGCAACCGGACATACGGCACTTTCCGCAGAGATCACAAACCCGGCAGGAACTGTGGTGATCTGATCGCCATGACTCATCCAGCAGATGGTCTTTTCCGGAACACCCGCAAAGAGAAGCGACGGTTTCACGGAAATTTCTGTTCTGCCGAACTCACGTTTTGTAGCAGGAGAAACGGTTCCTCCAAGAGAATATGCCGTATACTGGGCGCCATAACAGATACCGAGCACCGGAATTCCCAGGTCGAACAGTCCTTCCGGCGCTTTCGGCGCATCTTTCTCATAGACGCTGGCCGGTCCTCCGGTAAAGATGATTCCGGTATAGTTTCCTTTCCTGATTTCATCAAGGGATATCGTACAGGGTTTTACTTCACAGAAGACATTGGCTTCACGAACTCTGCGTGCAATCAGCTGATTGTACTGTCCTCCGAAATCAAGGACCAGAACGGATTCCATTTACTCTTTCCTCTGCATATCGTGACATGCCGCCACAAATCCGACGAACGGTGCAGACGGCCGGGTCGGCCGGGATCTGAATTCCGGGTGGAACTGCGTTGCTACGAAGAACGGATGACCTTCAAGTTCCAGTCCTTCCATTCTGCGTCCGTTTCTGCCCGTGAATTTCATACCCTTTGCTTCGATTTCATCGATGTATGCCGGATTGACTTCATACCGGTGGCGGTGACGTTCAGTGATTTCAGTTGCACCGTAGAGTTCTGCCAGGCGGGAGCCAGCTTTCAGGTTCACCTGATAATCACCCAGACGCATGGTTCCTCCAAGATCCTCCACACCTTCCTGTTCCGGCAGAATGGCAATCGCCGGGGTTCCTTCACCCATCTCTTCGCTGGTCGCATCCGCATATCCGACGACGTGACGCATGAATTCGATAACAGAAAGCTGGAATCCAAGGCAGAGACCAAGGAGCGGCTTGTTGTTTTCACGGGCGTACTGGATCGCGGAGATCATACCTTCGATACCACGGTTTCCGAATCCTCCCGGAATCAGAATACCGTCCAGATCACGGAGATCGTCCTGAGTATACTGTTCTGCATCAAGCCAGTGGATATCGACCTCGGTCGAGAGATGGCGGCCGGCATGCTTGAGTGCTTCCTTGATGGACATATAGACATCATCGACACCGTATTTGGTGATGATACCGACGGAGACACGGCTCGTATATTCTTTAGAGACAATGGAGTACCAGCTGTTGTCCGGCTCACGGGGATCGAGCTTGAGCAGTTTCAGGAGCACGTCCGAAAGTCCGTCCTTTTCGAGTTCAAGCGGAACAAGATAGGTATCCGGAGCAGTACGCGCACTGATGACCGCACTGGCATCGACATCACAGAAAGAAGAGATTTTACGTTTGGTAGAAGGAGAGATCGGATATGAACTGCGACCGACGATGACATCGGCTTCAAGACCGAGTTCACGCAGAGCCTTGATGGAGTGCTGGGTCGGTTTCGTCTTGAGATCGCCCATGGTATCTGCCGGCAGAAGCGTCACATGCACCAGAGCGAAATCGCCGTTTCCATATTCCCAGTGCATCTGACGGACAGCTTCCAGGAACGGCATGCTTTCGATATCGCCGACGGTACCCCCCACTTCGACGATACAGATTTCGGCATGGCTGCCGTCAGTATCGGTCCATCCTTCAGCAGCACGGCGGATCCGGTCCTTGATTTCATTGGTGATATGCGGAATAATCTGGACGGTTCCGCCAAGGTAGTCACCATGCCGTTCCTTCTGGATAACCGACTGATAAATCTTACCGGTTGTCAGGTTATGGTCGGAGGTCAGTTCGATATCCAGGAACCGTTCATAGTTTCCAAGGTCAAGATCGGTTTCTCCGCCGTCCTTGAGAACGAACACTTC